>JAITTM010000072.1 GCA_031286975.1 Coriobacteriales bacterium | reverse complement strand
ATCACACAGTGGCAAAGTGCACCGTTACTTCGCCTGTAGTGGTGGAATCAACAAGAAGAATGACTGCAACACAAAGCGCATCCCCGTTGCTGAACTTGAAGACTATGTCTTTGAGAAGACAGTCGAATACTTTGAAGACGAGGCCGTTCTCAGCGAGCTCCTTGACGCACTGGAGGCTTATGCCAAGCAGGACGTCGATCATGTGCGCGTTGACGAACTCAAGGCCGCCAAGCGAGAAAACGAGCGCCGCCAAAAAAACCTCATAGGTTTTTTAGAAACTGGTACCGATAGTGATATCCGCGAGCGGCTTGAATCACTGCGCAAGGAGCACGCATCGTTGACCACAGAGATTGCTAATGAGCTCATCAGACAAGAGCCGCCCAGCAGAGACCTTATGCAGTTTTTCATTGAAGATCTTCTGAGCGACGGCACAAACGACAAGAGCAAAAAGAATCGAATTTTGGACGATTTTGTGTACCGGGTTGCAGTTTCAGAAACGCATACCACCATCGAATACAACTACACAAAAATGAATAGCGAGACCCTGGCATATACAAAAATACCAGGGTTCGCACAATTTGTGTTTGGTGGGCGTTACCGGATTTGAACCGATGACCCCTTCCGTGTGAAGGAAGTGCTCTCCCGCTGAGCCAAACGCCCGTAGTAGTACGCGTTGCTATTCTACTGGTGTGTGCCCGCTTAGGCAAGCGCACACTCGCCAAACGCAAGCCCACCAGCCCTACCAGCGGTATCGGTCTGATCCCTGCTCTGACCGGTAAGCTACCAGCCGTAAAAGCCGCCATCGCCTAAAGCGAGCAGGCGGATAAGGGCGAGCAGCGCCAGATGCGCCGGATAATACGCGTAGAAGAAGTACTTGAGTGGCGCCCCGCGCCTGCCGTTGTAGCTGAGCAACAGAGGAATGGTAAGGGTGCAGCCCACAAAGACATAGGCAATCCCCGGCAGATTGACAAAGAGCACGCTTTGGATAGGGCTGGTGCCCGCCACAGACAGGAGCAGGAGTTCAAGTATCCAAGTGAACCACATGAGAGCGACAGGAAAAACCACCCGTCGAACGGGATGCCTGATGATGTGGTAACACAGGATCATGGGCACACCCACGTAACTCCAGTCGCACCAACCCGTCGCAATGATGGCCACCAACAGCGCCAGCACAAAGAGCAGTCTGTTTTTGAGGTGGTCGTACAGGTAGATGATGATGAGCCCCATGAGCAGCGTGAACAGCACGTTGAGCTGTGGCATAAGCGCCCACCAGAAGGGCACGATGGCGATAAGCGCAAAGACGAACAACCGCTGTATGTATTTGCGCACGTTGCGCGTGTGCTGGTAACCCACGGTGAGAAGGAAGGCCATGATGGGAAAGGTCAAGCCGCCCGGCGCGAACAGCGCAACCTTGCCCCACATCGGCAGTTGTGGGGCGAACACCGTGCCGATGTGGTCGGCGGTCATCGCGACGATGGCGATAATCTTGAGCACAAAGGAGTCGATGCGCCCCGCTGTGCTCGATTCTGAAGTCATCATTGCCGCCCCTCTCTTGAACCTGAGCGCATTCCTGACGCGTAGCGCATGGCTACACGACAACGCTCACCAGCTTGCCGGGAACCACCACCACCTTGCGCACGGGTTTCTCCCCAAGCACGGTGGCTACGGCGACAAGGGCTGCCTCGCGCACCGCGGCGTCTGCGGCGTCTGCGGCAACCACAATGCGGGCGCGCACCTTGCCGTTGACCTGCACCGCGAGCTCCACGGTATCGTCCACCGCCTGCGAGGGGTCGTGCTCGGGCCATGCCTGCAGGTGCACGCTGCCCTCGCAGCCCAGCACGCTGTGCCAGAGCTCCTCGGCCATATGCGGTGCCAGGGGGGCAATCAGCAGCACCAGGCTGCGAGCGGCGCGTGCCGTCAGCTCCGCGTCACGCAGGGCAACCGGCACCTTAAGGTAGGCGGATACCGTGTTGACCAGCTCCATGATGGCGCTGATGGCAGTATTGAAGTTGAAGCGGTCGATGTCGCTTGAGACCTTGCCAATCACGCGGTGCAGCTCGCGGTTGAGCTCCTTGCCGCGCGCGCTCGCGGCGACGGCATCCAAGCTCTCATCATAGACGGAGAGCTGGTTGCCCTCCTCGTCAAAGACCGTCTCACCCAACAGGTCGAAGACGGCGCGCCACACGCGATTGACAAAGCGGAAGATACCCTCAAGCCCCTCCTGCGACCACTCCAGATCCTTGTCGGGCGGTGCCATGAAGAGGATGTAGAGGCGCAGGGCATCGGCACCATAGCGCACGATCATGTCCTCGGGCGCGATGACGTTGCCCTTCGACTTGCTCATGACCTCGCCGTTGAGCTTGACCATGCCCTGCGTGAGCAGGTTGGTGAAGGGTTCGTCAAAGCCCAGCAGCCCTGCGTCGCGCAGCGCCTTGGTGAAGAACCGCGAGTACAGCAGGTGCAGGATGGCGTGTTCGATGCCGCCGATATACTGGTCGACTGGCATCCATCCGTCCACCGTCTCGCGCGCGAAGGGCAGCGCAGGGTTATGCGGGTCGGTATAACGCAGATAGTACCAGCTCGAGCAAGTAAAGGTGTCCATTGTGTCGGTCTCGCGATGCGCCGAGCCACCGCACACGGGGCAGCTCACCTCGTAGAACTCGGGACGACTCGCCAGTGTCTCTCCCTTGGCAACGTCCACATCCTTGGGGAGAATGACGGGCAGATCTTGCTCCGGCACCGGCACGATGCCGCAATGCGCGCAATAGATAGCCGGGATGGGATTGCCCCAGTAGCGCTGACGCGAGATAAGCCAGTCGCGCAGGCGGAAGTTGACGGTTGGCCTGCCCACACCGAGCTCCTGCAAGCGGGCAACAACGGCATCCGCACCCGCGGAGCCCTTACCACCAGGCAGGCCGGTGAACGTACCGCTCTGAACCATGCTGCCGGGCCCGTCGTAGGCGGTCTGCCAAGGCACGTCATCTCGCACACGCTCCTGTTGTGTTGCCAGTTGCTGGTAAAGCGAGTCATCCTCTGGTACAACGACGGGTGGGATGGGCAGGTCGTAAGTACGGGCGAACTCGAAATCGCGCTGGTCACCGCTGGGCACCGCCATGACGGCACCGGTGCCATAGTCCATCATCACGTAGTCCGCTATCCAGATGGGCACCTTCCTGCCGTTGATGGGGTTGAGCACATAGCGACCGGTAAAGGCGCCGATCTTCTCCCGCTCGCCTTTGGAGCGCTCAACGGCAGTCGCCGCAGCCGAATACTCGACAACACGGGTCACCGCGACTTCGTGCTCCGTGTCGACAACGAACTCACGCACCAGCGGATGCTCGGGTGCCAGCAGGAAGAACGAGCAGCCAAAGAGGGTGTCCGGCCGGGTGGTGAACACCGTTATCGTCTCGTCTGTGGGCTCGCCAGCCGCATCGCAGAGCGTGAAGTCGATCTCGGCACCGACACTGCGACCTATCCAGTTGGCCTGCATCTGCTTGACGCGCTCCGGCCAACCGGGCAGCGTGTCGAGATCATCCAGCAACTCCTGCGCGTAATCGGTGATCTTGAAGAACCACTGCTCGAGCTCCTGGCGCTCAACGGGGCTCTTGCAGCGCCAGCACACGCCGTCGCCCAGCACCTGCTCGTTGGCAAGCACCGTTTTGCAGGAAGGGCACCAGTTAACCGGAGAACTGCGGCGCTCGACCAGGCCCATCTGCCAGAGTTTGAGGAATATCCACTGACCCCAGCCGTAGTACTCCACGTCGCTGGTAACGACCGTGCGGTCCCAATCGTAGGAGAAACCCAGGCGCTTGAGAGAGGCGCGCTGGCGGTCGATGTTGGCATAGGTCCAGCTACCGGGTGTTGAATCCTGCTTGATGGCGGCGTTCTCTGCCGGAAGGCCAAAGGAGTCCCAGCCAATGGGGTGCAGCACGTTATAGCCACGCATACGCTTGTAGCGGCTCACCACATCGCCGATGCTGTAGTTGCGCACATGCCCCATATGCACGTCGCCCGAGGGGTAGGGAAACATCTCAAGCGCGTAGTAG
Organism: Coriobacteriales bacterium; assembly: GCA_031286975.1. Taxonomy (GTDB): domain Bacteria; phylum Actinomycetota; class Coriobacteriia; order Coriobacteriales; family UBA8131; genus JAITTM01. Next base: position 8,674 of record JAITTM010000072.1, on the reverse strand, counting down.
TTGGGCTTGGTGGCGTCTTCTGTCACGGAGTAAAGCCTGGTCTTCTCCCAGTGGGCTTGCCATTGGGGCTCTATCTGCTGCGGGTCGTACTGATACATGCTGTGTCCTATCTGAAGCTTGTGGGGAAGGCGGCTACCTGGTCTTTGAGCACGACGTCATGGGCACCGCCCTCAAGGATCGAAGTGGAACTGATGAGCGTGAGTTTGGCCTTCTGCTGGAACTCGGGGATGGTGAGGGCCCCGCAATTGCAGATGGTCGAGCGAATCTTGGCCAGCGTGAGACCCACGTTGTCCTTGAGCGCTCCGGCGTAGGGCACGTAGGAGTCCACGCCCTCCTCGAAGCTGAGCTTGGCGGTGCCACCGCTGTGGTAGCGCTGCCAGTTGCGGGCACGCGCGCTGCCTTCGCCCCAATACTCCTTCATGTAGTTGCCGTTGACGTTGACCTTGGCAGTGGGGCTCTCGTCAAAGCGGGCGAAGTAGCGCCCCAGCATCATGAAGTCGGCACCCATGGCCAAAGCCAAGGTCATATGGTGGTCGTAGACGATGCCGCCGTCACTGCAGATAGGGATGTAGATGCCCGTCTCCTTGAAGTAGCGGTTGCGCTCCGCCGCCACCTCGATGACGCTGGTTGCCTGCCCGCGACCGATGCCCTTCTGCTCGCGGGTGATGCAGATGGAGCCGCCGCCAATACCCACCTTGATGAAGTCGGCGCCCGCCTCAGCCAAGAAGCGGAAGCCCTCGCGGTCGACCACATTGCCGGCGCCCACCAAGACATCGGGGCCGTATTCGCCCTTGATGAAGGCGAGCGTCCTGCTCTGCCATTCCGAGAAGCCCTCGGAGGAGTCGATGCAGAGCACGTCAGCGCCAGCTTCAAGCAGCGGCCCGACGCGATCGACGTAATCATGCGTGTTGATACCCGCGCCCACCAGATAGCGCTTCTGTGAGTCGAGGTTTTCAAGGGGGTTCTCCTTGTGCGAATCATAATCTTTGCGAAACACCATGTAGAGCAGATGGTCGTGCTCGTCCACGATGGGCAGGGCGTTGAGCTTGTGATCCCAGATGATATCATTGGCCTCGCGCAGGCTGGTTGTGGCGGAAGCTGTCACCAACTTCTCGCGCGGGGTCATGAACTCGGAGACCACTGTATCGAGCGCCATGCGGCTCAAGCGGTAATCTCGACTGGTGATGATGCCCACGATCTTGCCGTGGGGGGAGCCGTCGTGGGTCACCGGCATGGTCGAATGCCCCGATGCCTCCTTGAGCTTCACCACGTCCTCAAGGGTCGCGTCGGGTGCGACATTGGAGTCGCTTAGCACAAAGCCTGCCTTGAAGTCCTTGACGCGAAACACCATCGCTGCCTGATCCTCGATGCTCTGGGCGCTGTAGATAAAAGAAAGCCCGCCTTCACGGGCGAGCGCTATTGCCATGGTATCGTTGGACACGGACTGCATGATGGCGGATACCATGGGGATCTTCAGGGTGAGCGGCGCCGCTTCTCCCTTGCTGAACTTAACCAGGGGCACGCTGAGGTCGACAGCCGCAGGGATACAGTCCGATGATGAGTACCCGGGAACAAGCAGATACTCATTGAATGTGTGTGCCGCATCATCATAGAAAAAAGCCATTGCCCTACTCCTTTTGCGCTGAATATGCCCCTCTAACATGAGTGGTACCATAATACCGCAGCCGCACAGGTAGGTGCGCCACAAATACACCACTACTCCTGCTGCCGGTTTTGCGTCATAATGGGCAAGGAGGGCTCGAGCGTATTGCGTGGGTGCCTGAAGATAAGTTCTGGGGAGGACAATGACAAAGCGGACCGCTCGGTCGACAAAACACTCGTTTTTTGATGACCTGGTCACCCTTTGGCCGGGTCTGCCCTATCTGGGTCTGGGTGTTTGGCTCGCGTGGGCACTTCTTGCCTACAGTGGCGCCGTCTGGCTTTCCGATGTCGAGATGGACGGCACGAATCTTGCGACCATGTTCCTTATCTCGACCGGAGCCTGTGCCGTCGTACTTCTGCTTGCGCCCTTCTTTCACCGCCCGTATGAGTTCATCTTGCAATCACGCGCCTGTCTTTTGGGTGCTGGCATCTTTGCCGCTCTGGGCGCGCTGTGCATCATCTTGTCGGGGCCTTACTATACCGCCATTGTGCCGCTCTTCTGGATTGGCGACACGGTAACCGGCATCGGCACCGGCTTTCTCGCCCTGAAATGCGGACAGCTCTATGGCGAACTCACACCACAAAAGGCGCTGCTCTACGCATCGCTCTCGCAGATCACCGTCGTTATCCTCTACTTCTTCGTCATTGGCAACGAGGTGTACTTCCCCATTGTTGGCGGTCCGTCACTGGGGGGCATACTGGCACTGGTCGGTCTGCCCGTCGTGCTTGCACTCCTTGTCTCGCTCAAGCCGACAAAAGCAGCCGCCGAAGGCAATGCGGACGCGCGAGCTGCGCGCATGGGCAGCCAACACAACAGCAGGGCGCTTCCTCCGGTGTACTGGAAGTTCCTCTTTGCCATCCTGGTTTTCACCATCGCCACCTCGACGATCAATGGACTCAGCATCTCGCTCAGCCCTCCCAGCAGCATCCTGAATGACAGCAATACGCTCATGCTGTTGCGCGTGATTGTCTCCGTTGTATTCTTCTTCCTGGCGATCAGGGCAATCCGGCACATCGACTTTGGCAAACTCTATCTGCTCATCATGGTGCTCATCGCCGTTGCTGTGGTGGTCATGCCGCTGCTCGACCTGGTAAGCGGGCCACTGGGCACGTTGATCGCCTTCTTCTCAAAAGTGTTCGACTTTATCACCTGGTGCCTTTTTGCCTTCATCATGTACCAGAAGAAGCTGCCCGCTCCGATCATATTTGGCTTTGGGCGCGGCGTATTCATGGCAGGCACGACGCTGGGTTGGTTTCTGGGCGTGCGAATCATGCCGCTGCTCATGGCACAGGGTTGGGATACCTTTGTCTACGTGGTCTTTGCCCTACTCATTCTGGTGAGCGCAACGCTGATCTTCTCCGAGAAGGACTTTGCCCGTCTTTTCAGCCCCATCTCTGAACTTGAGCTCATCTTGGACGAGATTCCCCTTGAAGGTTCAACTGAAAAGGACGAGGGAGAAGACCAGCGCAACCCCAATCGCCCCTATCTGACTGCCTGCAAGCAGGTGGCGGCTGAGGCTCGCCTGTCCGCCCGTGAGCAGGACGTCTTTGAGCAACTGGCTTTGGGACGCGGCAGTGAGAACATCGCCAAGCGTCTGAGCATCTCGCTTAACACCGCGCGAACACACACGCATAACGTATACGCCAAGCTCGACGTACACTCGCGCCAGGAACTCATCGAACTGGTAGAAAGCAAGCGCGCCGAGATCGACTGACTGGATCGAATGACTGGTGGTCTGTGCATCTTTAGCTGTTACCGAGCACTACTCCTACCGAGCACTACTCCAGACCATCCACAAAGCCAACGCTTACGTGCATGGCATCGCAGAAGGGCTTGTTGCCTGAGTTGCCACAGCGGCAGAGAGCATAGCGGTTGCGCAGCTCGTAGGTCTTGCCCTCAGCGGAGCTCAGGGGCACCCCACCTTTGACAAACAGCGGCCCGCTCACCTCACGCTCGGGATCTTGCAGCACAGATATCTCGGGGTCAAGCTGCGGCTCGATGGGGGCATAGTTGCCCTCTTTGTCGTGATGGACCAAGCGCCCCGCGGGGCAGTCGGTGGATGCCTTGATGGCTTCTGCGCGCAGATGGGGATCACCGGATTCCTCGGTAAGTGTCCAGACCTCGCCGTCCTCCTGATGGCAGAAGCGGGCAAAGGCGCAACGGCTGTCGTCATAAAGGTCGAGCGTGGCACCCTCAAACACCTCGACCCGCTCGTCGAAGGGCTGGGTGCTCGCTACCTCGGTGCCCTCGAAGTTCGCCTGCAGGTGATGCCCGTCGCAGAAGGGCGGTGTCTGCGTCTGCCCGCAACGGCAGAGCGCGTAGTTCTCCCCTTGGGCAAGAATCGTGCCGTCTTTGTAGGCGCGGTGGTGACCCTCGGAGACCATAATCTTCTCCGTAAGAGGAATGCCACCGGATACCAGATACGGGCCATCCTTGACGATCGTTATCTTCTTCTCACTCATGAACCTCACCCCTTTGCTCATTGACTGCCTGTTGTGGGCTGTCTGCTGCGGCACCCATCTCGTGCGTGGAGCCTCTGATGCCTCTTGCGCTGCCGCGTTAACCATGCCCCTGCGTGCGTCTGGGGAGACACCCTCGGGGCAACATGAACTGAGAGCGTTCGCCCCTAACAGCTCAGCATCATCAAGCGCTAAATCAAATTCTCCTCGCGAGCCTTGATCACTATCTCAACACGGTTACGGCAATCAAATTTTAGCATGATTTCTTTAATGTGACCCTTGGTCGTATTCAATGTTATATTGAGTTTGCTTGATATCTCGGCATTGGTCAGGCCTTTGCCCAACAATGATACCAGCTGTAGCTCACGCGGGGTCAGGGTCTCAAACAGCGAGCGTGCATTGCCGAATAGCTCTTGTTCGAGGCCCTGTACTCGCTGATCGAAGACCGTTCCGCCACTTGCCACAGAGCGGATGGCTGATACGATATCAAGGTTTTCAGCGTTTTTCAGCACATACCCACGCGCACCTGCCGCCAAACAGGTCTTCAGCAGCAGCGGGTTTAAAAACGCACTCAGAATCAAAACTGCCGTCTGCGGGCTCAGCTGTGCGATCTTCCAGCACAACTCCGCCCCACTCGACCCAGGTATCTGCAAATCCAGCACCACTACATCGGGTTTCATGATGCGGATAAGTTCAAGTGCTTGTTCTCCGTCATCGGTCTCACCAACAACTTCAATATCGTCGGTCGTATCAAGTATCGAGCATACCCCTTTGCGCACCAACATATGATCGTCGATTAACACGACCGTCACCTTAGGCATCGCGACCACCCTTCAGCGGTATACGCGCAATCAAGGCGGTGCCATAGCCCTCCTCGGTGCTCTGGATGCTGAAGGTACCACCCAGCGCCGCAACCAATCGGTGCAGGTTCTCAAGACCGAAGTGCAAGCCGGGCTCCCCCTGGTCTTCCAGAACAGCCGCTGCCCCAACGCCGTCATCTTGAACGGACAGGTGGATGGTGCCATCCCAAAGCGAATAACTGAGTGTGGCCATAGAGGCGTGAGCATGTTTGCGGATATTGAGCAGGGCTTCATGGATGAATATCTTGATAACAGAGTAGATTTCAGGCGTGGGCTCTATGGGCGCCGACGTGATAGGCGTCACCTTGACACCACCAAGGGCAAGATGCGCCGTGATCTCTTCGTCGATGAGTTCGAGTACAGGACTAACCTGGTGCTCTTCTTCCACATCAGCAAAGGCAACAGCACGCAGATTCGCATTGGCCGTATTGACCATGGAAGCCAAATCAGCCAATTGTGTATGCAAATCCGAGCTGAGATCGTCCCGCTGCAAAAGACTGGTTACTTTCATCCCAACGCTAAAGAGATTTTGCGCGGCGGTTTCATGCAATTCTTGCGCAATGCGCTCTTGCTCGATAATACGCCCCTTTCTCAGCGAAGCTCTGTACGTGCATGCGTTCTTATGAGCCTTATACCAGGCTGCAGCAAGGACCTCGAGAATAAAGACGCGGTCGGCAAGTGACTCGGGTGGCTCCTTGTAACTAACAACCAAAGAGCCCACCAGCTCATCGTCATCATCAAACACGGGAACCCCAAAGAAATTGGGCCATGACAACCATTCAGTCAGTTGATTCTTGCCACCAGTTGACCAATAGACGGGTTTGCCTGTCTGTGCAATAAGGGTTGAAATCGAGGTCTGGGGTATTTGGCGACCTTTCTGCTCGGGATACACGGCACCCTGATAGCAGGTCGCTCGGCTATAGAACCACTCGCCCCGGCGTTCGGTCAGTGTCGATGAGTTGGCACCCAGCAGTCTATAGGCACATTGGACGATGCTTTGCGCAATGATGTCCTCATCAAAGGAAGAAAAGACGCTCTGCACCTCGGTCGCAACCGAAGCGGCAAGGCCAGAATTCTCATAAATCTCTTGCGTGACCTGCTCTCCGTCGTCACGGACGAAGGCGCTTTCTGCCATCGAACAACCCCGCCCTTCTCCCCTAAGAGTTGGTCGCGTTTGCGTGCAACAGGTTGCTCCCCCACAGGGATTTTCCTGCGGTTTCAAGCATACCTGCTTTAAGGCAAAACTGATACCCCACTAAAGTGGGGACATTTCGCACACTTTTGGGTGTGACGCCCACCCTCGCGGTTTGGTTGAATAATCTCACGGACAAGAAGTCCGCAACCACCTGAAAGGAGACATCATGGGGAAGCAAAAGGAGACATTATCGCGGAGAAGCTTTTTGCAGGGAGCTGGTATCTTTGCCGCAGGTGCCGCAGTCGTCGGCCTTGCCGGATGCGCAACTGAAACCGCAGCTGACGCCACCGCACGCAACGCAAATCTGGACTATCTGCCCGAGATCTGGGACTATGAAACCGATGTCTTGATCGTTGGCTTTGGCGGTGCCGGCATTGCAGCCGCAACCGCATTGGCCACCGAAAACCTCGGTGAATTTATCGTCATCGAAGCCGCTCCCAAAGAAGGCGAAGGCGGCAACACCCGTGTATCAGCCAACCTGCTGCTTATACCCGAAAGCGTAGACGGCGCAGTGACCTACCAAACCGCCCTCAACGGCGCTCACACGGTTGAAAAGGAACTCATCCAAGGTTGGGCTGAAAACCTCTGCGAGAATAAAGAGTGGCTTGAAGGCCTCGGCATCGAGCTCGTTCAAATGAATGCCTATTCGCCTGAGTTTCCTGAAATCGAAGGCTCTGAGTTTGTGCGCACCTACTGTGCCGACGGCATCATGGGCAAAAACTCCCTCTGGAATGCCATGAAAGACCTCCAAGAAGAGCTGGGCTATAAGGTTCTTCATGACACCCGCGGCCTTGAACTGTACCGCAACCCTATGACTAACGAAGCTCTTGGTCTGCGCGCAGACCAAGACGGCACCACAATCTCCATTAAGGCGCGCAAAGGCATCGTGCTCTGCTGTGGCGGTTTTGAGAACAACCCCGATATGTGCAAGGACTATCTTGGGGTTGGCCAAAGCAAACACCCTCTGGGCACACCTTACAACCGAGGCGACGGTTTTAAGATGGTCGAGCCCTTTGGCGCAAAGCTCTGGCACATGAACAATGCCGCTGGCTCCGCACTGGCTACGTGGGGTCAGGGCCTCGATGTGGGCGTCAATTCAACCTCGCTCGGCTATTCCAAGTTGCCGCTGCACAGCTATCTCTTCATCGGCCACGACGGCAAGCGCTTTATGTATGAGGAGACAAGCATGATCAACCGTCATGGTAAAGTCCTCAGCGGCGGCGTCTTTGTTGACCTGCCCACCCCCGAAAACGCATGGGCTGTCTTTGATGAAACCTTCTTTACCAATGTGCCCATCAGCTCCCAAATCGAGTCGCTTGTTGGCTGGCCGTCCACCCACGGCACCATCATCGCCACTGACAATCAGGGATTTTTTGATGCTGGCGTCATCGTCAAGGCTGACACCATCAAGGAGCTCGCCGAGCTCATCAACGTGCCGCTTGCAACGCTCGAGAAGACCCTTGAAGCCTACAACGGCTACGTTGCCAGCGGTCATGACCCTGATTGGCGTCGCGGCGAGGTGGTCTACGATGCTACGAGTGGCATGGGCACAGACACGGTTCAGTCAGCTGACGGAGAGCCCGTCGAGGCCGTTGCTCCCTTTGCCATCACGCCTGTCTTGCCTCCGTACTACGCGACACCTCTGCCCGGCAGCATCCTCAATACGCAAGGAGGCCCCAAGCGCAACAAGTTTGGCCAAGTGCTCGGTAATGACGACGTTGTCATCGATCGCCTCTATGGTGCGGGCGAGTTTGGTGCTATCTACTCCTATATGTACAACGGTGGCGGTAACGTGTCAGACGCAATCGCCTCCGGCCGCGCAGCTGCACGTCACGCCGCCTCGCTGACCCCTTGGGATGCCAAGTAGTCCGTCTGCAGTGCCACGCCCAAACCCTGACCTTGAAGAGGTACGTCATGGAAACTCACTCCATAAACAGTAAGCATCCACAGCGCTTCATCATCTTAGCCGTTGTCTGTGCCATCGTAACCCTACTGGCTGCCTGCGCACCAACAACCACTATGCCTGCCACTGATACCCCGTCGGCTTCGACCGACGGAACGCAGGTCGTTACGTGGACACCTGACAGCGACTGTTCAATCTGCCATGCCAACAAAAGCTCCTCACTTGCTGACCCCGCAGCCCTTGCTGGCTTTCACACAATCAGTGCCGCCGCAAACTGCGCCACTTGTCACGCTGACACCGACGCACTGACCACTCTCCATGCCGATGCCAATGGCAAAAGACCTCCTAAGAAGTTGAAGCTGACAGGCGTGGACAGCCAATGCAGCACCTGTCACAAACAAGCGGATTTGATTGAGCGCACAGCAGACAGCAAAATGCTTGCCGACAAGGATGGCAAGACCATCAATCCCCATGCTGTTCCATCCAGTGACTCACACGACAAACTGACCTGCAACAGCTGTCATGTAGCTCATGATGCACGTGTCGCCGTAACAGCCAAGGCTGAGGAAACCTGCTTTAACTGCCACCATCAAC
>JAITTM010000019.1 GCA_031286975.1 Coriobacteriales bacterium | reverse complement strand
GCGGCGTGGGAGCGATCTCGCGCAGTGCTCCCCTGTCGAGGACCGCGATATGGTCGCAGAAACGGAAGGCCTCGTCGATGTCGTGCGAGATATAGAGGATGGAGCCTCCGTAGCTGTCAAAGAGATCGAGCATGTCCTGCTCGAGCGATGTCTTGAGGTGTGCGTCCAATGCCGAGAAAGGCTCATCCAGCATGAGGATGTGCGTGTCCGCGGCCAACATACGGGCCAAAGCGACGCGCTGCTGCTGCCCGCCGGAGAGACGGGCAGGATAGCGCTTGCCAAAACCCTCAAGCCCAAAGCGTTTGAGCTGCTCCTTGATGATGGCGTGCACCTCCGTCTTGGTCTTGTTGCTGTCGATTCCCGCAGCGATATTCTGAGCGACCGTCAGGTTAGGAAAGAGCATGTAGTTCTGGAAAAGCAGCGCCGTTTTGCGTTGTTGGGCGCTGAGGTTGATGCCCTTCTCCGCGTCAAAATAGACCGTATCATCCACCACAATCCGTCCCTCATCGGGCGTCTCAAGACCCGCGATGCAGCGTAGGGTGAGGCTTTTGCCGCTGCCCGAGGCACCCAACAGGCCAAGCGTCTCGTTGCCCACCTCGAAGGCCACATCGAGGTCAAAGGTAGGCAGCTGCTTTTTGATGGCGACAGAGATGGTCATTGCTGCTCGCCTCCGTCCAACTCGTCACTGGAGCCTTTGCGGTAGCGCTGGGTGTGCGAGGCGTACCAGTTGATGAGCACAATGACCACAAAGGAGATGAGGATGACCACAAAGACCCAGAAGGTAGCAACGTCTGAGTGACCGCCCATCCACTGGAAGTAGATGGCGATGGGCATGGTCTGAGTCTCGCCCGCATAGTTGCCGGCAACAAAGAGCGTCGCGCCGAACTCCCCCATCGCACGGGCGAAGGCCAATACGGTACCCGCTGCGATGGAGGGCCAAGCCAAGGGCAGCATGAGCTTGACAAAGATGCGCGATTCGCGCCAGCCCAGGGTGCGGGCGGCATCGAGCAGGGCGGGATCAAGCCCCTCAAAGGCACCGCGAGCCGTGCGATACATCAGCGGAAACGCCACGACGATGGCCGCCAGAACCGCTGCGGGCCACGAGAACACTAGCTCGATGCCGTGGGCGATGAGCCAGCGACCCAGCTCGGTGGAGTTGCCAAACAGCACCAGGAGGATAAAACCGCAGACCGTGGGCGGTAGCACCATGGGTATGGTGAAGATCGAATCGAGGATGCCTTGCAGACGCGGGTTTATCCTGAGTGAGAAAAAGGCTGCCAACAAGCCGAGCACGAACACAAAGACCAGGGCAACCACCGAGGTGCGCAGCGAAACCCAGAAGGGACGATAATCGATGCCGGTAAAGAACTCCTGCAGGGCGGCCAAGCCCGTCGGCTCCTGCGTGATGGCGACCTCGGTAGCGGGCACCAGGTGGCCGGTAACGCAGAAGAGCGCGCCACCGCTGCCGTCCTCGCTTCCCGCCTGCGTCACTGTTGCGTAGTAGCGCCCGGGCTCGACCTCGACGGGGCAGGAGTAGGTGTAGCTCTCGAGATCCGCGCGCTGGGGTTTATCCGCATTACCGTGAAACCAGTGCTGGGTGCTCCGCAGATCCGCCAGGGGTGTACCCCCGTTAGCGACCCGCTGGTCAAGCGCACGTATCATCTGTATGAGCGCTGTTTTGTCTGCATCGGAATTAGGATCAAGGTCGGCATTACGCAGGGCATCATCCGTCAAGAACAGCACGTCATAGTAGGTGCCGTCTGGCGCCTTGGCCGCCAATAGCACAAAGGCATCCTCGCTGGGCACGGGATACCGGTAGCCATAATAGCTGCCTTCGTAGGTTTTGTTGGTGCCCTTGTTGAGTCGCTCAAAATCCGAGATCCCAAAGGCGACACCATCGACTCGGGCTGCTTTGCCATCAGCGGAGACCTCGACCTTCTCTGCCGCGCTCTCCGCGATAGTTGCAGCATCATTCTCCGCCGCGTTATTAGGGACACTCTGCGCAGCAAAGGCGGACGGGGCACACAAAAGGCAGAGCGCCACAATGAGGGCGCTCATGCCGATAAAGCGAGGTATGTTTGCAGAAAGGCACCGATTAAGACCAGATACGTTCAAGCCTCGCGCATGCATTCGAGCACGCATCGCTCGCTTTTCACGCATCGTGCTGATAATCGATCCCTCCCTGGCTCGTAATTTGCTTCTGCCTATAATACCTCAAAACCGTACTGTGACCAGATACGTTGTGCCTCAGGATCGCTTTGGATGAATGTCAGGAAGTCAGCGGCCGCCTGGGCACTGACGCTGGTTTTGAGCACGGCACCGGGGTACAGGATGGCCTTGTGGCTGCTGCCCAAAACGGTAAAGGCGGTCTCGATACCGTCATAGCGATAGATGTCGCTGGTGTAAACAAAGCCAATCTGGCAGTCACCGGTTGCCACATAGTTGGCCGCGGTTCCCACCTTGTCGGCCAGGACGACCTTGTCGGCTATCGCGGCATCGTATGTGCCCTCCTTGCCGGTATCACTGCTGTACAGGCCAATGGAGTTCAGCGCCTGGTTGGCGTACTGGCCAGCCGGCACGGTTGCGCTGTCGCCGATGGCTATCTTGGCGATGGCCTCGCCTTTGATGTCCTCAAGCGAGTTGATGACGATGTCGCTGCCCACGCCACGCACGATCACCAGGTCATTCGCAAACAGGTCGACGCGCGTCGCTTCATCAATGGC
>JAITTM010000227.1 GCA_031286975.1 Coriobacteriales bacterium | reverse complement strand
CTTGTGCTCCCCTTGTGCTCCCAAAAGAACCGTCCCCTTGTGCTCCCCTTGTGCTCCTCCCTTTTGTTTTAGTGCTTCTTGTTTTTGATAGCGGGAACAATGTGGACAACCGCTGTGATCACAACAAACACAACAGTGAAGTTCAAGAAAATATCCCGATATGCGTCTTTGTGTAATTCTTCAAAGAGCCCTGTGACAAAGACGATGCAAAATACCAGAATGAGCGAAATAGCATAAGGAACAATGATATTAAGCGGCTTGAATTTGAAGTTGCATTTTAAAATTAACTGCCAAACCGTTACGCCGACAAGGGCAATCATGCCGCGCAGCAAGATGTGGATGTTGGTATCGCTTTCTATGCCCGACAGTAATTGATAGCTGCTGCTGGCTATTGTTGCGGCGGCGAATATGCAGCAAAACATCATCAACGACTGAAAGAGAGTGTGTCTCATGCAGCGACCGTTCTGAACATCAGCAAGGGGTAATCCTTTTTGCTTATTTGGCGAGCTTGACCAAGGGGTGGGCATCAGGAGCTTACGGCGTTGGGGTTGTGGGTTGCGGGGGATCGACGGAGGGCGGTGGCGTGAGATTGCCGCGGCTTATGTCGATCGTCACGTGAAAGTCCAGGGGGATGAATGTCGAATAATCGCTCATGCCCACTACCTGGCCCTTTGGCTCGTATGAATCGACATAGCGCAGGTCGTAGCTCACATTGGCACCCTTGGAGCCGTAATCGTTGAAGAAGGTCGCTGCAAGATCACCCTCGCTGGTGCCGCGGTAATCCTTGAGATAAGGGCGCCCCTCGCTATACACGACCGTGATGGGCTTAATCTCCTTGGGCAGCAGGCGCGTGCCGCTTGCTATCGACTGCCACATGAGCCTGCCATAAGAAACATCGGCGCTGTAGCGCGTCTCCACGGTCACCGGCAGCTCACCAGCGGCACCAGCGGCGGTCTGTGCCGTGTAGTTGGCAAAGTTGGGCACGATCAGAGCCTTGCCCAGGCTGACAGTGATGCCCAGCGTGTCGTTCTTGGCGAGCCTCTCCCCAGCCGCGACGCTCTGTTTGAGGATGCCGCCTTCTGGAATGGTGTCGCTGTCAGATTCTTCGATCTCGAGCTTGATGCCGTTTGTTTGGGCCCACGATTCAACCTCGCCCTGCATCTTTTGGGCGAAGTCGGGCACCACGATGTTCTTCTCAAAGACCTCGGGGCCCTTTGAGTAATACAGGGTTGCGTAATCCTTGCGACGGTAGGTTGTGGCGCTGCCGTTCTCCGCGCGGAACTCGATGCGCAAAAATTCATCTGCGGGCACGGTCTCGCTGTTCTCGATCACGATGCGCAGGTTGTTAGCGCGCATCTCGGCAATCCAAAGCTCGGCAGCGCCACGCTTCATAGTGGCAAAGTCGGGCAGGGTGAGCAGTTCGTCGGGGTTTGGACCCTTGCTCACGCTAAGGGGTAGCTTTGAGCCCCTGGTAAGGGTCTCGCCCGCGGCAATGCCTTGGCTCACAATCACGCCGGCATCCACATCAAGGCGGAATTCCTCGCTCAACTCGAGCTCGATCTCGTTTTTCTGGGAGAAGCTCTGCGCCTCGGCCAGGGGCTTATCCACAAAATCGGGAACCTCAACCAGGCGGGAGAAGTGCCAGATGAGACCAGCCGCCACCAACACGGCCACCACAATACCCGCTATGATGAGCCGTCGGCGTAACCTTGCCCGCTTGTAGCCGGTATCCACCTCGATACGATGCTCAACGGCCTTGATGCCGCGTGCGTTGAGGGCGGAAGCGGGCACAAAGGCCGTCTCTGCCTGCTGCCCTGTAGGCTGGGCAACAGGCGGCTCAATTGCCAGCCCCGCACCCTGCTTCAGCCCCGCACCCGGCTCCCGCCCCGCACCCGGCCTCAGCTCCAGCCCCGCCCCGACCTGCCCTTGCCCTGTCTGCTGCCTCGCAGGTTGGGCAACAACCGGCTTTATCTCGGCACCGTTCTCAAACTGGCTCAAAAAATCGCTCATGCTACTCCCAGCACACCTTTTGACAGACGCAGCACCGTGTCCGCCTCACGGGCGATCTCTGAGTCGTGGGTCACCACAACCACGCATTTGCCATGCTCATGGGCAAGCGTCTTGAATATCTCTACGATCTCCTCAGAACTCGTCTCGTCGAGGTTACCGGTGGGCTCGTCGGCCAGTATTAGATCCACGTTGGTGGCAAGTGCCCGTGCGATGGCCACCCGTTGCTGTTCGCCACCGCTGAGCTCGGTGACGCGTCGCGTCGCCTTGCCTTGGTCGATGCCCAAAAACGTGAGCAGGTTGGTCACCACGGCGTGCTGGTCTTTTGGCAGCTTGTTGTCGGTGGCATCCATCGCCACCAGTACATTCTCGACAGCGGTAAGCCAGGGAATGAGGTTGTAGCTCTGAAACACGATGCCCACGTGGTTGCGGCGATAGTTGTCGTAACCCAGGCGCTTGATGTCCTCGGCCTGATAGGAGATCGTGCCCGACTGCGGCTCATCGAGTGCGCCCATCAGGGAGAGTAGCGTGGTCTTGCCCGAGCCCGAGTTGCCCAAGATGGCATAAAAGCAACCCAGCTCGAAACCAAAGGAGACATCGCTTAATATGAAGCGCTGCATGCCGCCGTCTTTATAGGAATAGTTGAGGTTCTCGAGGGCTATGATCGTCATGGTATTCTCCCTTACATCAATATCTTCTTGGGCTTGAGACGCAGCACATAGAGCAGCGGAAGGATGCAGGAGAGCACGGAGACCCCCACGCCCAGCCCCAGGAAGGTGAGCACATAAGGCACGTCGATACCCACGCTGTAGTTCGCGAGCACGTCGTCGATGGTGAGATTGCCGAGCAGCATGTTCGCGGCGCCGCTAGCGTAGGAGACGGAGATACCCATGCTGTCAGATTGCGCGGCCAGTATCTGGTTTTGCACCAGCTCCTGCGAAAGAGCGCCGGAGATGAGGTTGCCGGTGACCAGGGCGATGCCCAGCGCCACCAGGGCCACAAGCAGCACCTCGATGAGCACCTGACCCATAACGGCCTGTTTGCGCACCCCCAGCGAGAGGTAGATGCCAAACTCCTTGCGTCGGTCGCGCAAGAAGAGCACCACCACCAGCGAGACGATAACCAGCGCGGCGATGACCGACGCGACAAGGGTTATGCCCACGATGCTCTGGATGCTCTTGAGGGGGCCGGCAATCTGCTCGAACTGTGAATCAGCATTGAGCACTGTGTAATACTGCGGCAGAACCGCCTGCGCCGCCTCGCTGAAACTCGCGAGGTCGTCCACGGAATTGAGCACGTACACCGGTGTGTACCAAGGATCATACGTGGCGGCGTTCTCGAACTCGTCCGGAGTGATCTTCGCATAGGCATCAATCATGAAACGCTCTTCTGCCTGGGCAACCGCGATAGGAGCAAACACGGTGTTGTGGGTCTCAGACTCCAGCATCTGCGCCATCCAGTCCTGGTCGCTGGAGCCGGGGGTGGTGGCGCTTGCCTCGGCGCTGCCACTCTTGGGCGAGAATATGCCGATGACCTCAAGCACGACATCTCGCGTCTCGGCAAGGGTGCCCTCCCCGCCGTCAAGAATCGCGGTTTCGTCGCTGTAATCCCTGATCTCGTTGGCCAAGACGATGTTATCACCCACATGCAGGTTGTTCAGCTCCGCTACCTTATCCGATATCAGGCCGACCATCGCCCCTTGTTCGATCTCTTGTTGGGAGAAGACCCTGCCGCTGACAAGCTCCAGCTGCCCTTCTTCGATGAGCAGAACAGGGGCATAATGTATGCCGCGCAAGGTAAGACCCCTGCCTCCACCCACGGAGGTTATGGCGTAGCCTCCGTTGTCGGCGGAGGGCTCGTAGGCCTTGACGTCCCTGGCGGAGAGATAGACATCAAGGGTGTAGTCGTAGCTCTTGACCTCGGCACGCACGCCTAAAGATTCAATGATGTTGGCATCGAGTGCAACAAGCTCGGGCTCCTCGCCTGCACTCCAAACTTTTTCGAGAGCTTGGTAATCTTGACCGAGCGAGACATTGGCACCCAGGCTGAGCTTTGCCAGATGCTCGGACTGCTCGATTGCCTGGCGCATCGCCACGGTGGCGGCTATGAGATTACCCAGTATGAGGATCACCAGAAACAGGATGAGTGTTTTGCCCACGCGGCGGGACAGACTCAAGAACGCTCGCTTTGCAAAATTCATAGGTTCCACTCCTTGGTCAGCTGGCGGGGAGCTAAGGGTTTCTCCCGAGAAGCACCTGATAACCCTACTCCTTTGAAACCCCACCACTTTACCACGGGAGCAGAGAAAGCGCATCTTACAATGCGTGAAACCAAAGACGCATGCGCAGGCTTCAAACACAGGCTTCAAACACAACGTCAAGCGCAACGCAAAAACAGCAGCAGCAGGCAACAAAAGACGGGCTCCGGATTTTAATCTGGTGCGCACACGGCGCTTGCGGTACAATACCCAAAGGATTTTTAGGGGGACGCGAACGTAGTGTACGGGAGGAAGGAAGCGGCTGGCTGGGATGTGCCAGCCTTTTCTTTACCCAAAAGGAAGTCTTGTGACCGACGACGAACAACAATCGAAGCCCAAGCTCACGCTGCCCGAGCTGACGCCCGTGGCAGAACCTGAAGACGCGCGTCCTTGCGAAGATGACGACGCGCCTAAAGCGGGTGCTCACTTTAAGAGTGAGGCCGAGCAAAAGCGCCAGAGGTGGCCCTTTGTGGTGGGCATCATCCTTGCGTTCATCCTCCTTGTGGGTGGCGGTACCTACTGGTATCTGTCAAATCAGACGGCACAGATCGAGGCCTCGCGCGAAGAGGGCTACGACCTTCTCGATGACGCGATCGCCCTGATCCAGG
>JAITTM010000098.1 GCA_031286975.1 Coriobacteriales bacterium | reverse complement strand
CACCGTGTGTCGAGATGAAGTATTCCAGAACCGAAAGACCCTCGCGGAAGTTCGCCTTGATGGGGCGGTCGATGATCTCGCCTTTAGGGTCGGACATGAGTCCGCGCATGCCAGCCAGCTGGCGAATCTGCTTGATATCACCACGGGCACCGGAGAAGGCCATCATGTAGATGGGGTTGAACTTGTCGAAGTTGGCCGCCATGGCTTCTCCGACTTCCTCATTGGCAGCATTCCAGATGTCGACGACCTGACGATGACGCTCATCAGGGCTCATGAGGCCCATCTCGTAATCGTCATCTATGGTAGCGACCCGGGTGTCAGCGGCGGCGAGGATAGCCTCTTTCTGCGGCGGCACCGTTGCGTCATAAACGGAGACGGTAACGCCTGCGCGGGTAGCATAGTGGAAGCCTGCCGCCTTGAGGCCGTCCAGGATGGCGGGCATCTGCGAGACGGAGTAGGTGTTGGTGCAATCCTCAACCAGGCGCGCGATCTCCTTTTTGTTCATCTCGAAGTTCACGAAGGGGTGGTTGTCAGGCAGCACGGCGTTAAAGGTGATGCGCCCCACCGTGGTCTCGATACGCTGACCAGCCCGGTAATCTTCAAAGCTGCCGTAGGAGGTCTCGATGCGGGTATCCTGCGACAGGCGCACGAATATCTTGGCCTGCAGATCAACATCCGCGCGGGAATCGTAGGCATTGAGGGCGTCGTCAAAGTCCATGAAGACCCTGCCCTGCCCCGGAAAATCATCGCGGGCGGCGGTAAGGTAGTACAGACCGATGATCATGTCCTGCGTGGGAACCGCCAAGGGGCGCCCGTGTGCAGGAGATTTGATGTTGTTGGCACTGAGCATGAGCACGCGTGCCTCCGCCTGCGCCTCACTGCTCAGCGGCACATGCACAGCCATCTGGTCGCCGTCGAAGTCTGCGTTGAACGCGGTGCAGACCAGCGGGTGCAGACGGATGGCCTTGCCCTCCACCAGTACCGGCTCAAAGGCCTGGATACCCAAGCGATGCAAGGTAGGGGCCCTGTTGAGAAGGACGGGATGCTCGGCGATAACCTCTTCCAAAACATCCCATACGGTGTTTGAAACGGCACGGTCGACGGCCTTTTTGGCGGCCTTGACGTTGGGCTGATGCTCCAGCTCCACAAGGCGCTTGACCACAAAGGGCTTGAACAGCTCGAGCGCCATGGCCTTGGGCAGACCGCACTGGTGCAATTTGAGCTGTGGCCCCACCACGATGACCGAGCGGCCGGAGTAATCGACACGCTTGCCCAGAAGGTTCTGCCTAAAGCGGCCCTGCTTGCCCTTGAGCATATCGCTGATGGATTTGAGCGGACGGTTGCCCGGGCCGGTGACAGGACGCCCACGGCGACCGTTGTCAAAGAGCGAGTCAACGGCCTCTTGCAGCATGCGCTTCTCGTTATTGACGATTATCTCGGGAGCGCCCAGATCGAGCAGACGCTTGAGACGGTTGTTGCGGTTGATGACGCGACGGTAGAGATCGTTGAGGTCGCTGGTAGCAAAGCGGCCACCGTCGAGCTGCACCATGGGGCGCAGGTCGGGCGGGATGACGGGAATAACGTCGAGTATCATGTCGCCGGGCTTGTTGCTACTCTTCAAAAAGGCGTCGACCACTTTGAGGCGCTTGATGGCCTTGGCGCGCTTCTGCCCCTTGCCATCGCGGATAACCTCGCGCAGCTCGACGGCGATCTTCTCCAAATTGAGGGCTGAGAGCAGATCGCGCACGGACTCGGCACCCATACCACCCTTGAAATACTCGCTGTAGTTGAGGCGCAGTTCGCGATAGAGCACCTCGTCACCCACGAGTTGCTTGACATTGAGCTTCATGAAGACGTCCAGCGCCTCACTGCGAAGCTCCTTGCGCTCGGCAAACTCCTCGCGCAGATCGGCGATCTCGGCTTCGATCTCCTCGGGTGTCAGGCGCTCGTCCTCGTCGACCTCACTGTCGTACTCGTCGTCGCGGGCGAGTTCAGTGCTCAGGCGGCGGGTCGCCTCGATGGTGCGCTCGAGCTCGGCGTCGATCTCCTCCAAGTCGGCGGCCAACTCGTCCTTGAGATCGGCGGCATCGGCCTCACGTGCCTCCTCGTCGACCCAGGTGATGATGGATGAGGCGAAATACAGAACCTTCTCCAATTCTTTAGGAGCGATATCAAGCAGGTAACCCAAGCGGGAGGGCGAACCCTTGAAGTACCAGATGTGGCTCACCGGGGCGGCGAGCTCGATGTGGCCCATGCGCTCACGACGCACCTTGGCGCGCGTGACCTCGACACCGCAGCGCTCGCAGACGATGCCCTTGAAGCGGATGCGCTTGTATTTGCCGCAGTTGCACTCCCAATCCTTGGTGGGGCCAAAGATCTTCTCGCAGAAGAGGCCATCCTTCTCAGGTTTGAGGGTGCGGTAGTTGATGGTCTCGGGCTTCTTTACCTCACCGCGCGACCAAGAGCGGATGCGCTCGGCCGAGGCAAGCCCGATCTTCAGTTGGTCGAAGTTGTTGACATCGAATTCAGTCACGGTCACTCCCCCTCCTCGCCGGTTGCGAGGGCTACTAGGTCGTCGCTTGAATCCTCATCGATACCCAGGTCAGAGAGACCGGAGGTGAGAAGTTCGAGCGCGTCGTCGTCGGTATCGAAGTCGTCCAGGATGAGCGCCGAGGCAAGAGACTGCATGGGTGCATCGTCCGCACCTTCAAGCGATTCGTCCTGGCTGTTCTCGCCGATAAGCTCGACATCCAGACAGAGCGACTTCATCTCCTTGACCAGCACCTTGAAGGATTCAGGCACCTCGGCCGCGGGGATGTTCTCGCCTTTGACGACGTGCTCGTAGGCCTTGACGCGCCCGGCCGTATCGTCTGACTTGATGGTGAGTATCTCTTGCAGCACGTGCGAGGCACCATAGGCATAAAGCGCCCAGACCTCCATCTCACCAAAGCGTTGGCCGCCAAACTGCGCCTTGCCGCCCAAAGGTTGCTGGGTGATGAGGCTGTAGGGACCAGTCGCGCGGGCATGGATCTTGTCGTCCACCAGATGCGACAGCTTGAGGATGTAGTTCATGCCCACGGTGATGGGCTCGCGGAACTTCTCGCCGGTGCGCCCGTCATAGAGCTCGGTCTTGCCCGTAGGCGAGAGTTGCGGGATAAGTTCGGTGCGGACAAAGTCGCCCAACTGCTCCTTGCGGCGCTGTACGAGGTTCTTGTTGGCAAGCCCGATGGCCTCCGATATCTCGTCCTCATTCGCACCGTCGAACACCGGTGTGGCAACGTGGCGCGAGCCAGCCACCGAGTGAGTCGCCTTTGCGTCGTCCGACCAGCCAAAGTGCGCCGCCCAACCCAGATGGGTCTCAAGCAGCTGACCGACGTTCATACGCGAAGGCACGCCCAAGGGGTTCAAGATGATGTCGATGGGGGTACCATCTGCCAGATAGGGCATGTCCTCGATGGGCAAGATGCGACTGATGACACCCTTATTGCCGTGACGTCCCGCGAGTTTGTCGCCCTGCTGTATCTTGCGCTTCTGGGCGACGTACACCCGCACAAGCTCGTTGATGCCGGGCGAGAGCTCGTCTCCGCCATCGCGCGAGAAGCGCGAGATCCCGATGATGCGACCGCCACTGCCATGCGGCACCTTGAGCGAGGTGTCGCGCACTTCGCGGGCCTTCTCACCAAAGATGGCGCGCAACAGACGCTCCTCCGCCGTAAGCTCAGTCTCGCCCTTGGGGGTGACCTTGCCCACCAGCACATCGCCCGGAAACACCTCAGCACCGATGCGGATAATACCGTCGGCATCCAGGTTCGCGACCATCTCGTCGCTGATGTTGGGTATCTCGCGGGTTATCTCCTCCGGGCCGAGCTTGGTGTCGCGGGCATCCACCTCGTACTGCGAGATATGGATGGAGGTGAGAAGATCATCGCTCACCACGCGCTCGCTGAGGATGATCGCGTCCTCGTAATTAAAGCCCTCCCACGGCATGTAGGCAACCAGCAGGTTCTGCCCAAGCGAGAGCTCGCCCAGGTTGGTAGCGGGGCCGTCTGCCAGGATGTCGCCTTCAAAGACCTCTTGACCAACGCGCACCAGAGGCTTGTGGTTGAGACAACCGCTCTGGTTGGAGCGCTGGAACTTGGGCAGGGCGTACTCGTCAACCGAGCCGTCCTTGGCACGCACCTTGACCAGGTCGGTCTGCACGTACTCCACCACGCCGGGGCGCTGAGCGAGCACGATCTCGCCGGAGTCGACGGCGCAGCGATGCTCCATGCCGGTGCCCACCAAAGGAGCGCTGGGGCGCAGCAGCGGCACAGCCTGACGTTGCATGTTGGAGCCCATGAGGGCGCGGTTCGCGTCGTCGTGCTCAAGGAAGGGAATCAGCGCAGTAGCGACCGACACCATCTGACGGGGGCTGACGTCCATGTAGTTGACGCGCTCGGGCGCGACCTCCTCGGGCTCGCCAAAGGTACCGTCGATGTCCCGCACGCGGCAGAGTACCTTCTGCGCGGGGACGAACTTGCCCGTGGCGGCATCGACCTTGCCATAGACGCGGCTTTTCTGGTCGAATATCTCGTTTGCCTGGGCGATGACGTAATTCTCCTCTTCATCGGCGGTGAGATAATCGATGTCGTCAGTGACCTTGCCGTCTACCACGCGACGGTAGGGTGCCTCAATGAAGCCGTAGGGGTTCACGCGAGCATAGGTCGCCAGCGAACCGATGAGACCGATGTTGGGGCCTTCAGGTGTCTCGATAGGACACATGCGGCCATAGTGCGAGGTATGCACGTCGCGCACCTCAAAACCAGCGCGCTCACGCGACAGACCGCCCGGACCCAGTGCGCTCAGGCGGCGCTTGTGGGTGATGCCCGTGGCAGGATTGGTCTGATCCATGAACTGGCTGAGCTGTGACGAGCCAAAGAACTCCTTGATGGCCGCCACGATGGGACGGATGTTGATGAGGGATTGCGGCGTGATGTCCTCGATCTCCTGGGTGGACATGCGCTCGCGCACCACACGCTCCATGCGAGAAAGCCCGATGCGAAACTGATTCTGTATCAGCTCGCCCACGGTGCGGATGCGGCGATTGCCAAAATGGTCGATGTCGTCGGTCTGCTTGCCCTCTTCGCCGTTATGAAGCGCAACGATGTACTTCATCGTCTCGACGATGTCCTCCTGCGTGAGCGTCGATTGCCCCTCGGGTGCACTGAGGCCGAGCTTCTTGTTGATCTTGTAGCGCCCCACACGGGCAAGGTCGTACCGCTGCGGGTTGAAGAACAGACCCTCAAGCAGGGTACGTGCCGAGTCAACGGTGGGCGGCTCGCCGGGACGCAGGCGCTTATAGAGCTCGATGAGCGCCTCTTCGCGCGTCAGGGCGCCATCGCGGTCAAGCGTGCGCTGCACCAGCTCGGTGTCGCCGATGAGTCCGAGTATCTCGTCACGCGAGGTGGCGATGCCCAAGGCGCGCAGCAGCAGCGTCGCCGGCTGCTTGCGCTTACGATCGACCCGCACGCTCAACACGTCGCGGCGGTCGGTCTCGAACTCGAGCCAGGCGCCGCGCGAAGGGATCACCTTCGAGTTGAAGAGCGTCTTATCGCTGGTCTTATCAGGTTCTGTGGAGAAGTACACGCCGGGCGAGCGCACGAGTTGGCTCACCACAACACGCTCGGTGCCATTGATGACAAACGTGCCACGGCTGGTCATAAGCGGGAAGTCGCCCATAAAGACTTCCTGCTCCTTGATCTCGCCGGTTTCTTTGTTGATGAAACGCACCTCGACAAAAAGCGGTGCTTGATACGAGATGTCTTTCTCCTTGCACTCGTCAACGCTGAACTTGGGGTCACCAAACTCGTGCGCTCCAAATTCGACCATCAGATTCTTGGAGCTGTTCTCGATGGGTGAGATGTCGCGGAAAGCCTCAGCGAGACCGTCAGTCTTGAACCAGCCAAACGAGTCGGTTTGAATCGATATTAAGTTTGGGACGTCCATAACCTCGGGGATTTTCGCGAAACTTCGACGCTCTCGATACAGACTTGCAGGAGTAGAAGTTTGTCCTCTTCTCAAGGGGGATTCCTCCTTCAAATACAATAAGAGCCGTTAATAGTCGCAACCTCTAAGACTATCTTTTTGTATCTACCAAGTCAAGGAGTAAATCAAGTTTATTTAGAAATAATTCGCAAAATAATTCGCAGGAAATGTGAGCTGCAGTAATTAGACAGCGATTGATTCCAACTTTTCATCTATCCAGAGTTTTATAACAGCCTGTCTAGTGACGCCGATACGTGCAGCTTGTTCATCCAGCAAAGATACCATCCATTTAGGAAGGCTTACGCTGATCTTTTCCTGCTCAAGCC
>JAITTM010000075.1 GCA_031286975.1 Coriobacteriales bacterium | reverse complement strand
CTGCGGCAGGTAATCCTCAAGGATGGTGACCTGTTGTGTGAGCAGTTGCGTGCGTATGTCATCGGTGCCGGTCTTGATGGAGCCGTCCAGCGTCTCGCGTGTTTGCTTGAGCACGCGCTTAAGGCAGGCATCCACATCTGCCTCGCTTACCTCGCGGCGCTCGTCGACCTCGATGATCTTGACTTCTCCCAATACCTGGCGCAGGATCGAGAGGCGCGGTTTGTCCTGTGCCTTTAACGCGACATTGATCTCATTTTGCAGAAGAGCTCTGTCCATGGGGACTCCTTAGACTCGGCGGTGTGTTGCCTCCTATCATACCAGAGCCTTTCCGCTTGCACCTCACACGCGCAAGAACCGCTCTTTGAGCTCTGCTGTTCCACTCAGTGAAACAGGTGTTCTCGCTGGCGAAACGTTCAGCCTGGAAGCTGTAATCGATGGGTCTATACTTGCATGACAAAGCCGGTGGCGCAACAAAACGCGAGCTACCACGCTTATCGGGTACGCAGGTTTTGATGGAAGTGGAGGTACTACCATGAAGGCACAGGTTGGATCGAGCACCTTGACGGACGCGACGCAAGCCGCAAAAGAAGCAACAGCAAAGATCAAAGAAAAGCTGAGCGACGCAAAGCTAGCCTTTGTATACGCGGGCATCACGCATGACCTCAAAGCACTTTTGGCCAGCATCGCTGCCGAGTTGCCTGGCGTACCGCTGCTGGGCAATACCTCGTTTACCGGCGTTGTCACGCCCGAGGGCTATGCAACGGGCGATGCCTTTGTGGGCATCCTCGCCTTGGGTGGCGACGACCTGGTTGTGGGTGCCGCTGGCTCAGCCAAGGGTGCAAGCGCACGTGAGACCGGGCGCGCAATCGCCATCGCCGCGCAAGAAGCGGCGGGCAAGACTACGCCGCCCGACTACTTCTACCTTGCTGCCTCGCCGGGTGAGGAGGAATACTACCTCAAGGGTATCTCAGAGGTCATCGGTCGCAAGCCCGTCTTTGGTGGCAGCGCGGCAGACAACGCCATTGCTGGCGAGTGGAGCCTCTACGCGGGCGATACCGTGTTTGCCGATGGCGCGATAACCGCCTTCTTCTATACCGACAAGCCCATCGCCAACCTCTTTACGGGTGCCTACCGCGAGACCGACGACGTGGGCATTATCACCAAGGTCGTGGGCGATCGCACCCTCATGGAGATCAACGGTGTGCCTGCGGTCGACCTCTATGCCAAGTGGACCGGCACCGACACCGCCAATCTTGCCGGCGGTAACCTGCTGGTCGCAACCATCACATCACCGCTGGGTGTCAAGGATCGCCTGGGCGACCTGATCGCCATCCGCCACCCCATGTTTGCCAATGAGGACAAGTCGATGAACGTGGGCGCGAATCTCAGTGAGAAGACCGCGGTTATCCGCATGGAGGCAAGCGTGGATGAGCTTATCGCCTCGGCCTCGGAGGTCTTGATCGAGCTGCGCGACTCGCTGCCCTTCAAGCCTGCCGCCTATCACCTGGTGCATTGCGGTGGCAGACGCGCCGGCATAGGCGACCGTTTAGGCGAGGTTGTTGCCGGCATCAAGGCCGCCGCTGGCGATGTGCCCTTTATCGTCGAGTTCACCTTTGGCGAGTACGGCTACGTGGACGATGGGCGCAACTCAACCGGTGGTCTGATGCTCTCGTACACGGCATTTGCGGAATAAAGCAACGGTTGGCTGTAACAGCAGGGCGGCTGTGTTCGCCCGGGGCGGCCGTAGGTCGCCCTTACAGCCACCACACCAACTACCAGGAGGTATACCCATGAAAATGATAATCAACGGGCAGTTTTCCGACGCGTCTGACGGGGCGGTTATCGAGGTGCTCAATCCCGCTACCGGGCATGTGCTCGATACCGTGCCCGCCGCAACGCAAAGCGACGTCGATGCCGCCGTTGCCGCCGCTGTCGCTGGCCAAAAGGTCTGGGCGAAGGTTCCCGTGCACGAGCGTGGTGACATCCTGCTTACCTTTGTGACTCTGGTCGACGAGGCCAAGGAGCGTCTGGCTCAGACCTTGAGCCAGGAGACCGGCAAGCCCATAACCGAGGCCCGCGGCGAGATCGCCAATATCCCCATCGCCTTCAAAGCCTTTGTCGAGAAAGCCAAGCATCTCTATGGCGCTGTTATTCCCAACGGTTTGGAGAAGAACCAGGAGAACCACGTCCTTCTCACCCTGCGCGAGCCACTGGGCGTTGTGGCGTGCATCATCCCCTTCAATTTTCCCTGTGATCTGTTTGACCAAAAGGTCGCTCCCACGTTGCTGGCAGGCAATGCCGCCATCGTCAAACCTTCGACGGATAACCCCTTGACGCTATGCATCCTCACTGAGCTGCTGGTCAAGGCGGGTGTGCCCGCGGGCGCGGTTCAGATCATCACGGGGCGCGGCTCGCAGGTGGGTAGCTGGCTGGTCGCCCATCCCGACGTGCACGCCATCACGCTCACCGGCTCCACCGAGGTGGGCATCGAGACCTATAAGGTCGCGGCGAATCATCTGGCGCATATCGCGCTGGAGCTGGGCGGCAACGACGCCTTTATCGTTGCCGAGGACGGTGACGTTGATCTTGCGGTTGAAGAGCTCATCTGGGGCCGCATGTATAACACGGGTCAGGTCTGCTGCGCCTCCAAACGCTTCTTGGTGCACAACAGCATCAAAGACGAGTTCACGCAAAAGGCCATCGCACGCATCGGGCAGATCAAGTTGGGTGAGATATCCAGTCCGGAGACCCAGCTCGGTTGTCTCATCAGCGAGAAGGCCGCTATCACAGTCGAGGCGCAGGTTGCCAAGGTTGTGGAGCAGGGCGGGACGGTCGTGCTGGGCGGCACCCGCAACGGCGCCTTCTATGCACCAACGGTGATTGCCAACGTGCCCAAGACCGCGGATGTCGCCATCGACGACGAGATATTTGGGCCCGTTGTTCCCATCATCGGCTTTGACACGCTGGACGAGGCAATCCAGATCGCCAACGCCTCCAAGTTCGGCCTCTGCGGTTGCATCTTCTCCGCCGATTTCAAGACGGCGTATGCTGTGGCCAGCAAGCTCGAATGTGGCGGCGTCATCATCAACGGTGCCTCCTTCTTCCGCAGCTTCGAGATGCCCTTTGGCGGCTATAAGTACTCCGGCATCGGCACAGAAGGCGTGCTTTCAACCTTTGACGAGGTCACGCAGACCAAGACAATCGTGCTGAAGAACGTCATCTAAACAGACAGCAGACAAGACCGCATACAAGGAGGCGTGAGGGCGAGGATCCTTACGCCTCCTTTATGCACCCCCCTTTACGCTCAGTGCGATGTTATGGAGTGCCAAAAGACAAAGATTCAATTCTTTGCAAGAATTCTTGCCCGAGAGTTTCGGCCTGAACAATAAGGTCGGATTTACACTTTGCTAAGGTTTGTGCCAAAGTCGGAAAATCACCTTTGGCAGTCTTGAGCGTTGGACAGATTTTTGTAGTCATTGAAAAGCCGTATTTCAGCACTGTTCATCAGAGAGACACCATATTTTTTGTCATGTGTGCAAAGATGTTCGGTTTGACTTCGTCATCAATAATCAAGTCAACCTTTGTGCCGAGCAAATCGTTCAGGTCACTGGCAAGTCTGCCAAGAGTAAAATATGAGTGGCGCTCTTTATCAGTGATAATGATATCTATGTCACTGGCATCATGTGCCTGGCCACTCACAACAGAGCCAAAAACTCTTGGATTCGTCACGCCATATTCATCACACAGCTCAAGAATACCAACCCTGTTGGTCTGCACTAACGCCATCAGTTTTTCCGATTGCTGTGTCATTTTTCACGCCTTCATGTCGATTGTGGACATTGTACTAAACCTTTGACGAAGTAGCTACCTGAGTGTTACGCCAGCTGATAACAGAGCCTTCGAGAGATAGCCTCCGCTGCGGTCTGGATGCGTTTGGTCACTTGGGGGATAAGGTCGTTAGTGAACAGGGTTGTCGGGCCGCTCGCGCTTACAGCGGCGATGATTTCTCCCCGATAATCATAGATGGGAGCGCCTACGCAGCGGTGGCCCAGGATGTACTCCTCGTTGTCCATTGCCCAACCCTGTTGCCGGACGAGACGCAGATGTGTTTTCAGATCCGCCAGATCAGTGATGGTGTTGGGGGTGTACTGCTCGAACTTGCACGACGACATGAGGTAGTCGAGCTGGTCGCCCGACAACTGCGCTAGGATACATTTGCCGAGCGAAGAACATTGCGCCGGCACCCGCAACCCGATCTGGGTGTAGCCGCGGATATTGGGCGACAGATCCAGCTTCTCGACGTAGACTACCTCGTGTCCGTCCAGAATGCCCAGGTGCACGATGAGGCCCAGCTCGGTCTGCATCTCGATGAGGTAGGGGCGAGCCTCTGTTTGCAGCTCCAGGTTATTGATGTGGTTGCTCGCGACCTCAACGAGCTTTATGCCGATGCGATAGGTTCCTCCAGACTCGGACTTCTCAACATAACCGCGCATTTGCAGTGAGTTGAGCAGGCGATACACCGTACTCTTGCTCATGTCGAGTGCTTGGGCAACCTGCGTTGGGCCCTTGGGAACAGGCGACTGAGAAAGATATTCCAACACATCAAAGACGCGCTCAACCAACTGTATCTGGTCGCCCATAAGCCATCCTCAATACAAACTCGAGTACCTGCGCTGCTCACAGCTAGTGTAGCACAGGCACCGAGTTTGGATGCGCCTGCTCCTGCGGCCTGCCACGGGTGCAAGAGCAGGCGCAGGCGCGCCCTCACCGATGAGGGGGGGATGCTCCGCTCCGTTGGCACCCCTACAGCTTTGTGCCGCACTCGCCACAAAACCGGGTGCTGTGTGGGTTTTGCATGCCGCAGGAAGGGCAGAGGCCGGGCGTTGGTGCGGGCGTGGCGGCTTGTGCCAAGCTGCTGCCGCAGTTGTTGCAGAACTTGACCGTCTGGGCATTCTTCGCTCCGCACTGGGGGCACTCCTTGAGCTCCATGCTGGCGCCGCATTCGTTGCAGAACTTGCCGCTGCCTGCCGGTTTGCCACAGACGGGGCAGATGGTCGTCTTGCTCTCTATTGCTCCCTGCCAGACCGTTGCGGTCTGCCCGGCCTCGTTGATATTGCGCTTCATCGCCTCGGCGCGGGCTTTGGCCACAAAGACCTCCTGGCGCGGCGCGCATTGTATGCAAAGCCCCTCGTCCTCGTTCCAGCAGGTATGGCACACGTAGTCATTGCTGGATGGGCATTTGTGATAATGCTGCCGTGCCTCACTCTGTGCCAACTCGAAGGCCTGGTCGTGCTCCCTGAGCCACTCGGGGCTTCTTTCCTCAAAACGCTCCGAGAGGATATCCGCCGCTCGGTCAGCACCGTATCCCAGGCTGTTGGCCCTTCCGCCGAGAAAGCCTCCCACTAGGCTTGCGCCCTGCCCAAGCCCCTTGAGAAAGCTCCCTTTGCCGTAGGTCTTTGACTCGATGAAGCTGCTCTTGAACCCGTCACCACAGCTATCGCAAAAAAATGTGAACTGAAAGCCGGCTTCTGTCGAATTGTCCTTGTAGTTTCGTGTAAATGACGTGAGCATGGTGCACCCCTTTGCCGGTTATTCTCCCAAACGTGCGCCGCAACCGCCGCAAAAACGCGTGCCAACAGGATTCTCCGCCCCACAGCTCGGGCAGAATGCCTTTTGTGGCACGCCGAGCTTGGTGCCGCATTCCTGGCAGAATTTGATGCCTTCCGGGTTGAACGTTTCGCACTGCGGACACGTTCGAGCAGAATCGGCTTGCTGCTTTTGCGCCTCCGCGGTCTGCTGCTCGAATTGCGTTGCGGCGAGCTTCTCCTGTGCCATTGCGATGTTGCTCTGGATGAGCTTGAGCCTGTCGGCCTCCTGCGAAAAAGCGGCCGCGCCATCCTGGGCAAAGGCTTTGCGCCCGATCTCCGTGTAGATGGCGGCCTCCTGCGCCTGCAGGTCGCTGAGCTCTTTTTGGGTCGTGAGCAGCTTCACGGCGGGGTCGTCCTGCGGCATGAGACTCGCCAGACCTCCCATGAGTCCGCCCAAACCGCCAAGTAAGTCGTTTGCCATGATGGTCTCCTCTCCGTGCGGTTATTTCGTGCGGCTATTTGATGAGGGTGAACTTGCCGATAACAGGCAGGGGCTTTGTTTTGCCCGTTGCCGCATTGATGATGCCCAGCACGTACAGGATAGCGGGCAAGAGCCACACAAGCCCCAAAACAGTGCCAACGATTCCTAAAAGACCCCATGCCCCTGTGGTCAGAAGCAAACCGGTAAGCACCGAGATGATGATGCCATACAGTACGCCAAAGATGAGGCAACTGATAAACAGCACGGTGCCCTGGTTAGCGTGGAATCTGACAAAGGGGGAGTTCTTATGAGCCCCAGCGAGCAGGGGAACAAAGAAGATGATGTAGGCCAGTATCGCCATGAGCTTGTTGTCCTGCACATCGCGAGCTGGATCTGACGGGGATGCACCATAGGTGCTGGGAGGCGCGTAGTTCACCGGCTGTGGTGGCTGCTGCTGTTGCGGCGTTGGCTGCCGCGCTGCTTGTGGTGCCGCGGCAGATGCCGCGCCTGACGCAGCGCCTGACGCAGCGCCTGACGCAGCGCCGCAGGATGGGCAGAACTTCTCATTGTTGACCGGTGCCCCACATGTGTTGCAAAAAGCCATGATGTCCTCATTTCCTTATTGGATGCTTGTCTTTTGTCGTGCGGGAGTGCTCCAGGATTCACAGAGCTTTGCAGCCTCTACTACCGGTGCCCCGCATGATGAACAGATCGCCATACTGTCTTCCTTATTCGCAGTGGTCAAAGGTCTCGTGCCTGTAGACGGCGACCACGGATTGCCCGTCTACTTGTTTAGAGTCCCGTCAGGGAGCGACTGCCGGTCGAGGCATTCTTATCCACGGCATCGGTGTCGCGCACCTCGGCTGTTTCAAGCGCTGCCCAAAAGGCGTCCAATGCGCCATCGGTCTGGGCGCTGTGATCCCAGCATTGCAACTGGTTGAAGGTCGCCGTGTCCAGGTCGCGCGCATTGTCGTGGCTGATGCTGCCCACCGACAGCTCGAGTGTCTCGTCGATCCCATAGAGCACGGTTGTGGGGTCAGTGATGACCGTTGCGGAGCCATACGAGCCGTATTGCCCGTTGTTCTGCACCTCTTTGCCGTCCTCCCAGACGATGGCATAGAGGCAGTCGAGCAGCAGGGTGCCGTTCTCGACATCCCAATAACCCGCCAGGTAGCGCAGGCGCGAGGCACCGTCCATCTCGTTGGCGCACCAGATGAAGGTGCCGTTGTCACTCAGCGCAAAACGCTCGCTCCAACCGGCACCCAGCACAGGATTGCCGTGCCAGAGGCGGGCATAGGGCTGGGCCTCGGCGCTCAAGGTGCTGCTGTTGGGGCTGCTACCCGTGTCCGTGTCAGCGGCGTTAAAAGGTATCGAAAACGTCTGCACACCCGTGCTGTTGCCACCATCCGTCAGGGCAACGGGAGCTTTGACATTAAGGAGGTCACCGTCAACGGTCATCCAGGTAGCCTGTGGGTTGTCGCCCAGATCGGGCCACTGGCTGGGCAGATCGATCTTCTCCCCACTTTCTAAAGCTCGTGGCTGTGCGTAAAAGCCAATGCCACGGCCGATGCCGCCGTCGGGCGAGCCGGTATCACAGAAGGTCGCGCGATAGACGGTCTGGGCATAGGGGTCATAGGTTTGCAGCGCCCAGCCAAAGGAGGTGCGCACAACATCTATCTCGAAGCTGGATTCGGGCGTGTTGTACTGGCACCAGAGGTACTGGCCCGGCTCATCCCACCAGCCAAAGAACTCTCGGGCCGGCGTGCCGTTGGCAGAGAGCAGCAGGTCGAAGTAGCCGCTATCCTCCTCATACTCGTAGGTCCAGGAGTCGCCGGGGTGCTCCTTTTGCCACCAGGCGCACATCGCCTCCGGGCCGTCCTCAAAGGTGCTGAGGATACCAAAGATGTACAACTCGTCCAAAACAGCCAGCGACAGGACATTGGTCTCGATTGCCTCCCGCAGATTCACGCCGTCAAGGGCATCGACGAGGTTGAGCGCAAAGATACCCTTGTCAACGAGAAAGGAGCCCGCAAAGAGCCCGAGGTCGTAGACCTCGCCGCCCTGCTGTACCGACGCGGTATTGGTGAGCTGCTCGCCGCCCTGCTGTATGTTGTTCACCGTCCCACCAAAGGTAGCGGCTGCAGAGGCACGGGAGTCCAGCCCCTCATCATTCAGGCCGCTTGTTGCCAGATCGTCCGTCACTGCCTCGCCCTCGTTGCCGCCGCAGGCTGTGAGCGCTCCCATGCTCAGGGCGAGCAACAGACCAAGCGTTACGCGCCAGACCTGTTTGACGGGCGCTTTTGCTCTTAAGAGTTCTACCTGCATGTCAACCTCCCTTTAACGTTTGCCTGTTTGTCTTCCATTACCGGGTAATCCGTTTTTCCCATAAGCGTCTTCATGCCACAGCCTCTCCAATTCTTCCTGCTGTGCCAAGAGCACCGGCCTCACTTCTTGATCCCGCGCGTTGTGTCAGGGGCCCTGCCCGTACCTCGGCGGAGTGGCAGTTCGAGCGCGCATCGGTTTGCCTTGCCTCGGCGGAGTGGCAGTTCGAGCCCACCGCTCTTTGTCCTGCCTCGACAGAGTGGCAGTCCAGGCACACATCGGTTTGCCTTGCCTCGGCGGAGTGGCAGTTCGAGCCCACCGCGCTTTGTCCTGCCTCGACAGAGTGGCAGTCCAAGCACACATCGGTTTGCTCGTCGTGCGACAGATAAAAGCAGTCGTCGCAGACCCAATTGCCGCATCTGCGACAGTTGTTAAAGTGCATGAGGGCTTGCAGATAGGCTCCCTCATAGGCAGCGCGGTGCTCGTTTGCCCAAAGCAGACAGAGCGCCTCGCTCTTCTCGACCTCGGTAAAGCCTCCCTGCGAGAAGGGAATCGAGGGGCTGCGCCACTCCTTGCCACAGCGGTCGCAAAAGAAGCTGAAGGCAAACGCCGTGTCGCTGGAGTGATCCGTCGCGCTCTTAGTGAGTGGTGCTGTCACGGTTTGCCTCCCTCATCGCTTGACTACCAACCGCCCAAGAGCGGGGATCTCAGGGTAGGGGTGAGCCAGGAAGTACTCGACGAGGATGTCATGCTCCGAGGTTGTCAGCAC
>JAITTM010000062.1 GCA_031286975.1 Coriobacteriales bacterium | reverse complement strand
TTTACGTCTACAGCAGCATACTCAGCTTGGGAATGCAGCGCTCCATCGACGAGCTGCAGGCCACGATTGACAACCCTGCGACGCTCAGGCAGGTGACGCAGGCGCAGCAGATGCAAACCCAGGCGACAACTGCCCAGGCGGAGGCGGACTCTCTGGTTACCCCCCTTGAGAGCCTTGCCACCTATCCCGACCTCACCTCCGCCGATATACGCCGTGTCTACGGCCTGGCGGGGCGCAGTGTGGTCATCAGCGGGTTCACGTATGACCGCACAACCGGCGTCCTGAGCTTCTCCGCATCCAGTGGAGCAGTGCGCGGGGTGCCCCTCTTTATCACCAGCCTGCGTGACAGCACGATATTCAGCGACGTGGGCTACGTGGGCTATGATGTCAGCGAAACGGCGCCCGTAGAGATCGTGGAGTATGACGAGGACGGCAACGTCGTTGCCGTCACGCATCCGGTGCGATTGTACTCCTTCAGGGTGCAGGCGCTGGTTGCTCCCAAGACGCTGGTTGACCCTGTGCAGGACGATTCCGCAACGAAAGGGGGCAACTGATGGCCGGATCCCAAGCCGTGAAAAGTGGCAGGGGGGCGCACGCCAAGGAGGGCTTTGGCCACCGCGGCGGCCTTTCGTTGAGCGGCAAGAAGAAGGGCACAGAGGCTTTAGCTCCTGGCGAGAAGCCCAAGGCGGAATCGCCCATCCTGACTCAGCTGGGCAAGCTCAGGCCGCGCGAGCGTGCGCTTTTGGTGGCATTGTTGCTGGTAGTAGCCATGAGCATCTATATGATCCAGGTGTTTTTGCCCAATATGGAAACGCTGGCGAGCAGGCAAGGGAGCATAAATGATCTGCAGAGTCAGCGCCTGATGCAAGAGGCGGACATCGCCACGCTCTCGGCGTCACAGCAGGCCTACGAGGATGCCGTTGTTCAGCGCGACGACTACGCAAAGCGCTACTTTGGTCCGCTGCTCCCCGAGCAGCGCGACAAACTGATAACCAATCTGCTGCTCGAGAGTGGCTTTGTGCCCGAGTCGCTGGTATTCACCGGGCTTTTGGAGGCAAGCGTCGCGCCCTATTATCCCAACCCGCTTGATGCCACCGCCCTGTCGCTGAGCGGCACGGGCCAGAGCACAGACAGCACCACGGGCGCAGGCAGCGGCACGGGTGCGGGAGCGGGAGCAGACGGGAGCGCGGGCGCAGGTGACGGCACAGGTGACGGCGCGAGCGCGAGCGGCATGGACACCGAGACCGCGGCCGCAACGGTGGCAGAGCAGCTGCCGCAAGAGAGCACGGAGGTCTCCCCATCTGACACGATGGTTGCCAAATACACGGTGACCGTTGCGGCGCAGGGTGATAAGACGGCGTTGTATGCGCTGCTCGACCGCGTGCTCAAGCAGCGTGGCATCGAGCTGGTCTCCTACAGCTGCACCCCCAGCGTGCAGGCAACCCAGGGTAGCGACGGCACCCTCAACCCTCCGGTGGCAACAGGCACCAAGGCTGAGGCAAACAGCAGCGCCGCCGCCCGTGAGGCCGCAGAGATCGCGGCTCTTGACACCTATGACTTCACCTTCGTGATTTATGTAACCGCAAGTGGGCAGGTGCGAGCCATTCGCACCCTCAACGCCCCTGAGCAAGAGTAGGTCGGTAGACATATGGAAACACGTCAGGTGCGTATAGGCGATCTTCTCATCGAATACGGCTACCTCAACGAGGAGCAGCTGCAAAAGGCGCTGGACTATCAACGCACCCACGACATCCGTTTGGGTGAGGCGGTTATCCAGCTGGGTTTTGTGACCGAGCGCGAGGTGCTGCAGACCCTCAGTCACAAGACCGGCATCCCCATCGTGTCGCTGGAGACCACCAAGATAGATTCAAAGGCGGTGGGCAGGATACCGCGCGAGCTCGCGGTCAAGGCGAATATCATCGCCATCGGTGAGCATGACGGGCAATTGCGTGTAGTGGTCAACGACCCGCTGGATATGTTCAGTCTCAAAGAGGTCGAGCAGCTGGTGGGCGAGCCGCTTGAGCTTTACATCGCGCAAAAAAGTGAGATCACCGCCATGATCTCGCACCATTACTCGAAGGTCGAGGCGCAAGACGCCATCAATCGGGTCAACAGCCAGTCGTCAACGATGTTCACCGAGGTCGAGCAGATCAACATCACCGACATGGGCGACGACGCCACACCGATGGTAAATCTGCTCAACAGCCTGCTGATACACGGCTACAACTCGGGTGCCTCGGATCTCCACCTTGAGCCCTTTGACCAGATCTGCAAGGTGCGTATGCGCGTGGACGGCGCCCTCATCGACTATGCGGAGATTCCCAAGGGCATCCATCCCGCCCTTATCGTCCGCCTTAAAATCATGAGCAACCTCGACATCGCCGAGAAGCGTCTGCCCCAGGACGGTCATTTCAGGGTGGCCATCGAGGGCCAGGATCTCAACATGCGCCTGAGCGTGATGCCTACGGTCAATGGTGAGAAGGCCGTGCTGCGTTTTCTCTCCACCAACACTGAGATCGACCACGCCGACCATTTTGGCATGATCGATGAGGATTACGAGAGATTCATGGAGATACTCGCCAACCCCAACGGCATCATCTACATCACGGGGCCCACCGGCAGCGGCAAGACCACCACTATGTATATGGCGCTCGAGCGCTTCAAGCTGCGACCGGTCAACATCAGCTCCGTTGAAGACCCTGTGGAGAAGAACATCAACGGCATCAACCAGGTGCAGGTCAACATCATGGCGGGGCTCACCTTTGGAGCGGGCCTGCGCTCGCTTTTGCGCCAGGATCCTGACATCATCATGGTGGGCGAGACGCGCGACACTGAGACGGCATCCATCAGTGTGAGCGCGGCCATAACGGGTCACCTGGTTCTCAGCACCCTGCACACCAACGACGCCCTGACCTCCATCGTGCGTTTGAAGGATATGGGCGTGCCCGCCTATCTGGTGGGCAACTCGCTGGTGGGCTTGGTTGCCCAGCGCTTGGTGCGCAAGGTCTGTGAGCACTGCAAAGAGGAGTACCTGGCAAGCGAGATCGAGCTTTTGACGCTCCGTGAGCCTCTGGATTCGCAGGTCAGGCTGGTGCGCGGCAGGGGCTGCCACGTCTGCAACAACACGGGCTATCGCGGCCGCATCGCCATCCACGAGATCGTCAAGATCGACCGCAAGCTGCAGCGCCTGATAGCTGAGGACGTAAAGATCAGCGAGATATACGATTACGCCCGTCAAGAGACCAGCATGGCCACCCTGCGCGAGCGCGCCAAGACCCTGGCGCTTGACGGCATAACCAGCATGGAAGAGTTCCTCAAGATAGGCGAGACAGTAGACTGAGGGAGCGCAGCATGGGCGAGGATTACACCTTTACGGCAGCGGATTTCGCTGCGGCAGCAGCGGCTATCGAGGCAGACGGCTTGGTCGAGACAAAACTCGCTGCTGCAGGCTTTGAGCAGCTGGCAAGCCACCCCATCAGCATTGATGAGCTTGTGCTGTTCGCCCGCGAGAACGACTGCTCCGACCTGCACATCACGGCCGACCAACCCCCGACCTTCCGCAAGCTGGGCGACCTGAACATCGGGCCTTTCAGAGGGAGCAAAGAGGACTACCACAACGCCATTCTCAGCATGCTCAACCCTTTGCAAAAAGATGCGCTCGAGCAGGGCAAAGACCTGGACTTCAGCTTTGAGGGCGCAGGCGAGATGCGCTACCGCGTGAACGTCTATCGCCAGCAGAACAAGCTGGCCTGCGCCATCCGTATCCTGCGCGACGACATCCCCACCCTTGAAGACCTGCACCTGCCCGAGGCTATCCGCGTGCTTGCCGAGCAGCCCCGGGGCATCATCTTGGTGACAGGCCCTACCGGCTCGGGCAAGTCGACCACGCTGGCCGCCATGATCGACTACATCAACGTGCACCGCAAGGATCACATCATCACCATCGAAGATCCCATCGAGTACGTGCACCGCTCCAAGAGCTGCCTGGTGCACCAGCGTGAGCTACACCGCGACGTGCCCAGCTTTGCCGACGCGCTGCGCTCCGCCATGCGCGAGGATCCCGACATCATCCTCGTGGGCGAGATGCGCGACTATGAGACCATCAGCGCTGCCGTGACGGCGGCGGAGACGGGACACCTGGTTTTCTCAACATTGCATACTACCGGGGCGGCGCAGACCATCGACCGCATCGTGGACGTGTATCCGTCGCATAGCCAAAACATGATTCGCTCGCAGCTGAGTGGGGTGCTGCGCGGCATCATCACACAGACGCTGCTACCGCGCGCCGACCGCAGCGGACGCACCGTTGCCACCGAGATACTCCTCGGCACCGACGCCGTGCTCAACCTCATCCGCGAGGGCAAATACCACCAGCTGGGCTCCACCATGCAATCGAGCACCGCCATTGGCATGCACACCCTGGCCGGCGACCTGGTGTCGCTCCTGCGCCAGGGCATCATCACCCGCGAGACCGCCGAGACAGCCGCCAACAACAAGCAGGAGCTGGCTCAATATCTCGATGGCGGGCTGTAACCCAGGAAGAGGCACTCTTAATAGCTCTGCTCCAGGTCACTGTGGGCGTGGGCGTCATTGGCAAGCGTCATAAAGGTGCCGCGTTTGAAGCGGTCGAGGGCGACGCTGGCTATCATGGCGGCGTTGTCGGTGCAGGCGATGGCGGGCGGAAAGACCACGCGGATGCCGCGCTGTTGCAGGGTTTGTGCGTAGGCATCGCGCAGCGCTTTGTTGGCGGCGACTCCCCCGCCCAGGCAGAAGGTCGCGGTGCCCGTCTGCTCAAGCGCAGTGAGCGCCTTGGCCACCTGCACGTCGATGACCGCCTGCTGAAAGGACGCTGCGACATCGGGCAGGTTGAGCTGCCTGCCCGCCGCGGTTTCTTGCCTGATGTAGGTGATAACAGCGGTCTTAAGCCCCGAGAGCGAGAAGCGCAGGTCGTGGCTGTGAAGCATCGCCCGAGGAAACGCAACCGCTTCAGGGTTGCCCTGCTCCGCCAGGCGCGCGATAACGGGACCGCCGGGGTAGCCGAGCCCCAGCGCCTTGGCCACCTTGTCAAAGGCCTCCCCCACCGCATCGTCGAGTGTTTGTCCCAGCACCTCGTAAGCGCCCCAGTCTTTAACGTGAACGAGCATGGTGTGCCCGCCGCTGAGCAGCGCGATGATGAAGGGCGGAGCAATGGGAGCGCTGCTTGATTCCGCGAACTTGTTGGCATAGATGTGACCCTCGAGGTGGTTGACGCGGATGAGCGGCAAGCCGGTGGCCCAGCTCAAGCCCTTGGCAAAGGCAACGCCCACAACCAAGGCGCCGATAAGCCCGGGCGCATAGGTAACTGCCAGCGCGTCGAGCTCCTGCCACGCAAGCGGGGCAGAGGCGAATGCGTTGCATGTGGCACGAGAGCCAGGGGATGAGCCAGCAGAGTCAACAAAGGAGTCAGGGGGGCGAGCGGCGTCCTCGCGCGCCTGCTCGATGACGCCTACGATGGCCTCGGTGTGCTTGCGCGAGGCGATCTCGGGCACCACGCCGCCAAAGCGCGCATGAAAGTCCACCTGACTGGCAACGACGTTTGCCAGCAACCTGCCGTCGCCGTCGATGAGGGCGGCGGCGGTCTCATCACACGAGGTCTCGATGGCAAGGATGCGGGGGTGTGCAGCGTGACAGGGCACCTGTACCCCTGCGTCTTGCTGGGAGTCAGGGGGGCGTGACATGAAGCGCGGGGCCTTATCACGCGCGCAAAGCATGATGTCTCCGGACATGATGAGGGCGTCCTCGCGCGGAGCGCCAACGGTTGCGGGGGCGTAGTAGCCCGGTCGTCTGCCCAGGAGCTTGAGACCGAGCGTGGTATAGAGCGTTTGCGCGGCCGTGTTGGACGCGCGGACTTCGAGCGTGATGCCCGTGGCGCCCAAGGCGGCGCCGTCGCGCGTGAGGTGCCCGAGCAGCATGTGGGCGATGCCGCGACGACGGAACTGCGGAGCCACCACCACATCGAGCACCTGGAGCGTGCCGTCGACAACCCAGCCGCCAGCAAACCCGGCCAGCTGGTCACCCGCGTAGGCGACCCACCAGCTGCGGTCGCTGCGTTGCAGGTCGTCGGCCAGCATGCCTTGCGTCCACTTCTCGCTGGTGAAGTTCTGCGCCTCAAGGGCCGCAGCCTGCTCAAGGTCGCCCACGGCAAGGGGTCGGGCGAACACGGCTTCAAGTGTGGCGGGGTGAGCAACGCCACTGCGCGGAACATCCACCACGGCACCCTGCGCCACCTGGCCGGTCGAGGCAAGGCGGATACGCTCGTTTTCTTCCGCGTCGCTCAGGCGCGTGTAGATGGGCAGCACCGCGCCTGGATCACCGCTACCCAGGGCGTCAGCGTTAATGGCGGCTTGATAAGCGAGGAGAAGCCCGTGGCCGGTGGGAGTCCAAAGCGCCACAGGAGCAAGGGAGAAGAGCGGGGCGCCCAAAAAGGCGTTGGACTGGAGATCAGCACATACCTGCTCGCCCACAAAGGCGTTGGCAAATTTGTGGAGCCCGTCGCCCAACAGCAGCAGGGGCTCGCCAGCCTCCTGCCAGCGTTGTGCCACCGCATCAGCTTTGGCTACCGTATGCGAATCGCGGCGATGCACGCCTGTCTCGTCCACATCAAAGCGAGCGGGATACACCTCGCCGCGCATGGCATCGGCCACCACGCCCAGGGCACCACGCACCCCAGCCTGCCACGCACCCCAGGCCACAGCATCGAGGGTCGACACGCCATAGAGTGGCACACCCAAGCCCAGCGCGACACCCTTTGCGGTTGCCACGCCTATGCGCACGCCGGTAAAGGAGCCAGGCCCCAAGCCACAGACCACGGCGGCGATGTCGTGCCTGGCCAGGTTGTTTGTGGCAAAGAGCGCCTCGATCGAGGGCAGCAGCTGCACGTTTGCCTGACGCACCGCAGGATGGTCGTCTGAGGCGATGAGAACAGGGGTGGGCACAGGTGAGGGTGCTGCGGAGCC
This sequence comes from Coriobacteriales bacterium, assembly GCA_031286975.1. Classification (GTDB taxonomy): domain Bacteria; phylum Actinomycetota; class Coriobacteriia; order Coriobacteriales; family UBA8131; genus JAITTM01. The sequence goes on along the minus strand of JAITTM010000062.1, from coordinate 3,243 downwards.
GAGCCCCGTCTCCTGCACTCCTGCGCTGCCAACGGCCAGCGCGATATTCTCACTGGCAGTGTCGAATGCCAGTATCAGGTTCTTGCTCATAGCGGAGCCTCCAATACCTGAGCATGTGCAGCCTCATCGTTATAACAGGCAGCCGCGCTCCATGCCGCAAGCAGGCGCTCGCTTTGGGAGCCGTGGGCTGTGCCGTGCAGGATACGTGCGTCGTTGGCTTGCAGCTCGAAGTCGACCTGCAGGTAGTCAACGGGCAGCGCGCCGGGGAACTTGTCCCCCCACTCCACAACGCTCGCGGCGTCCTGTTCGAGCAGGCCAAAATAGTCGATGTCGTCGAGCTCCCCTTCGCTCTCAAGACGATAGAGGTCGAAGTGATAGAGGGAGACAGGAGTATCTGCGGCAGGGGGATGGGATGGGACAGAAGATGCGCCCCCTTGCTCCCTTCCGCTTTCTTGGCTCCTGCCCAAAACCGCGCTTTGCCCCACCTCGTGTTGCAACAGGATGTTGAAGGTAGGGCTGGTGATAGGCTCGACTATGCCCAAGGCTCGTGCGATGCCCTTGGTGAATTGCGTCTTGCCAGCGCCCAGATCGCCGCTGAGGATCACCACGCTACCGGGCTCGAGCAGCGCGCCCAGACTGGCGCCCAGTTGCTGCGTCTGCGCCTCAGAGTGGGATGCGAGTTGGAGGGCGAGGGTCATGCCAGACCACGCTCGGTCTTCTCCGCACGACGTTTTTCTAAAAGGCGCCCCAGGAGACGAAAGTCGTCCTCCATGAGGGGACCTTTGCTGTGGTCGTAGATGGCGGCGGCGGGGTGAAAGATGGGCAGCACGCTAAAGCGCCCCGTGAGATGTATCTGGCCGCGCAGGCCTGTGATGCCGCGGTCGGTTTGGAGGATGAAGCGCGTGGCAAAGTTGCCGAGCGTCACCAACACATCGGGATTGATGGCGCGCACCTGATCGCGCAGGTAGGGGGTGCAGACCTCGATCTCGCTGGGATGGGGGTCGCGGTTGAGCGGCGGGCGGCACTTGAGCACGTTGGCGATGTAGATCTCCTCGCGCGTAAGGCCCGCCAGCGCCAGCAGGGTGTTGAGGTACTGCCCAGCCGCGCCGATGAAGGGCTCCGCACCCAGATCCTCCTGCTTACCCGGTGCCTCACCGATGAACAGCACCTCGGCCTGCGGATTGCCCACGCCAAACACGATGTTGGTGCGCGTCTCGCAAAGTTCGCAGCGCCTGCAGCCAGCAAGCTCCGCCTGTATGTCGGTCAGCGTTTTTGTCATGCGCCCATTATACGGCACCTTGTAATATCGTGGCGGAGCCTGGGGCTGGTTTTCAAAACCAACACATCAGAATCGGAAACCGGCTCTTTATTCACAATCAGCGCCTTCTCGCGGAAAACAGCAACTCCTGGATCAACATTCCGTCCTGCAGGAGTCCAGGAGTCTAAGGGACGAGAGCGTGGGGGAATCTCCGATTCTCAAAAACGGTCGGCGAGTTTATAGCCGATACGCCAAACGGTGATCAGATACCTGGGTCGCGAGGGATCGTCTTCGATCTTCTCCCTGATCTTCCGGACGAAAACCGTTACGCTGTTGGGGTCGGGGATCTCTTTGTCGCCCCAGATATGTCCGAGAATCTGTTCTCGGGTAAAGACGTTGCCAGGATCGCTGGCAAGCAACTCCAGCAACTCGAATTCGCGTGAGCTAAGCGCAACCTTCTGACTGCGCAGCCAAACCTCATATTTGCCAAAGAACAACTCCAGCTCACCAACTTGGTAGCTGCCAAGTTTGCGCGGCACCGTCCCAACCTCGGGCTTGCCTTGTTGGGCACGACGCAGATGCGCCTTGATGCGCAGCAACAACTCCTCGTTCAAAAATGGCTTGACCAGATAGTCATCAGCACCCGCCTTAAAGCCGACGCTCTTATCCACGATATCGCCCTTGGCCGAGAGAAAGATGATGGCAATCCTGCGACCTTCTGCGCGGATGGTTGTACAGAGCTCGAATCCATTAATATCGGGGAGCATGACGTCGAGAATCAGGAGATCGGGTCGCTGCTCTCTGAGCATCTGTAGGCCATCAGCTCCATTCGAAGCAGAGCAGAACTCATATCCATTCTGTTTAACGATTTGTTCGATGAGAGACTGCAGGCTCGGGTCATCATCGATTAGCATGATCTTCGTCATCATCTGCTCCCATCCCCAAGTCAGTTGGCAAAATAACGGTAAAGACGCTCCCTTTATCCAGTTCGCTTTCTACCAAGACACTACCGTGCAACATTGTGGTTAGGTCACGAACCAGCGAGAGCCCCAGGCCACTGCCACCGTAGCGTCGGACAATCGTCATGTTCTCCTGGGTAAAACGCTCAAAAATCAACTCCTGTTTATCCTGGGGTATACCGATGCCCGTATCGGTTACATCGATTCGAACAGTCTTCAGGGTAGAATCATATGTTACCATCAAACGCACATTGCCGCCCTGATCCGTGAATTTGATGGCATTGCTGAGCAGGTTGCTCAAGATGCGACGGATTTTTTCCCAGTCGCTGTTGATCAAGGGTACGTCAGGGTCGACTTGTGTGGCCAAACAAAGCCCCTTCTTCGCCGCCAGCGACGCTGTGGTCGACTCGACCATGCCCACAATGTCGCTCAGGTCGACCAGTTCAAGATTCAATTGCTCTGAGCCGGCTTGGATACGAGCGGTTTCAAGCACGTTGTTCACCATTTCAAGCAGGATCTGTGCATTGGTGTCGATTTCCTCAAGTTGTTGATGGGCAAGCTCCTGATTGGGACTGATGGTCTGCTCCAATAGTTCAGTAAAAGCAAGGATGGACGTTAAGGGCGAGCGCAGTTCATGACTGACGATTGCCAAGAAGTCGGACTTATATCGGTTTTCTTGTTGGAGCTTGGCGTTGACTTCTTCGACATGGATTTTCTGGCGCTCCAACGCATCGTTTGCCTCTGAAAGCTGCACCGTACGCTCGCTAACCCGCTGTTCCAAGCTGGAGTACAGGGAGGACAAATCGTTGGCCATCTCGTTGAACTGCACAAATAACTCATCGATCTCGCGCGAGGCGTACAGCGCAGGTTCTTCCTCCAGGGCGACAAACGACCCACTGCCCATCTGTTTGAACGAATTTCGTAATCTGGTCAGCGGACTGTTTATCAGGCGGCTCAAGACAAAATAGATGACGACTGCCATGCCCAGTACAACAATCAGAAAGAAGATCACATTGCTGGCTACCG
>JAITTM010000032.1 GCA_031286975.1 Coriobacteriales bacterium | reverse complement strand
CGCTGCTGTAGACATCGGTAATATCCTTGGTGGTCACGCTGCTTGATTTAGCCATGGTGCTAAAATTGACGGCGGCATCACTGGTTTTGCTCGTGATTTGAGTAAGCTTGCCATTCAGACTCTCATCCTTTTTAACGATCTGCTCCATCTCTTCCAGAGCGTTTTCATGGTTTTTGATGTCTGTTCCCAACTGGTTAATCAGATTAGAGGTATTCTGCTTTTGCGTCTTCAGCTCCCCAATCCTGTTTTGGCAGTTGTTGATCTCTGTGCAGGCATCGTAGTACCTGCGTTTTGCGTTGTTGTAATAATACTCATAATCCACGGCTATCCTCCTCCCCGGCTATACATTATAGAATTTTCCATACTTTACGTTGACGGATGTGCCTGTGTCTCCCCTTTGAGACACTACGTCAGAGAGCTGGTGCATCTTGGTCTTACTCTCAAATGCTGTCAAACCCCACCCCACATGCAAACACGTCACCTGACTAGCAAAACTACCTGCTGGTCATATGTTACCTTAATACTAACATATTTTGCAAAGAGAAGGCAGACCTTTCAGGTACATTCATTTCTGAGGCAATGAATGGTATTTCAAGTACTTTTATTTTTGAGGCAATACGGTACCGGCATCCAAAGAGCTGCCTGAACCAGTAATCTGCGTAGATACACGAAAGGGAGTAGCTGTTCACTACTCCCACTCTGAGTCACTGGCATATGCTTCGTGACTTATCGTCAGCTAAAGAAACTTCTCAGTTGCTTTAGCTTCACCGATTATGGTGCGGGTGAAAGGACTTGAACCTTCACGGGGTTGCCCCCACATGGACCTGAACCATGCGCGTCTGCCAATTCCGCCACACCCGCGTACGCAGAGGGGTATGGTACCATATAACCTCCCTTATACCAAGAGCGATTTGCAAGTTTCGCATTGCGAATTCGCATTGCGAATCACATCGCAAACCCGCGACCACGTTTCTGCCACTCAAGAAAGAACACGCTGCCATGAATATCGTCGATGCCCATTGCCATATCTACCCCGAGAAGATCGCTGAGCGCGCTGTGCAAAGTGTGGGCGACTTCTACGCCCTGCGCATGGGTGGTGGCGACGGGTCGGCCCAGAACCTTCTGAGCGTTACAGAGCGGAGCGACATCAGTAACTTTATCGTGTACTCCGTTGCCCTCAAGGCGGGCACGGTGGCAAGCATAAACGACTTCATTGCCGAGCAGGCAACGCTGCACCCCGAGTTCATCGGCTTTGCCACCATGCACCCGGACTTCGAGGACATCAAGGGCGAGGTCGAGCGTTGCATCGCCTTGGGGCTCAAGGGCTTCAAGCTGCACCCCGATTCGCAGACGGTCGACCTCGACGATCCGCGGCTGATGCCCCTGTATGAGGCTATCGAGGGGCGCTTGCCCATTGTCATCCACATGGGCGACTACCGCTACGACCACTCGCATCCCCGCCGCCTCAAGGAGCTGCTGCACGCCTTTCCGCACCTGGTGGTGAATGCCGCGCACTTTGGCGGCTGGTCGGTCTTCGACCTCGCGTTGGAATATCTGGAGGACGAGCGCTGCTTTTTGGATGTGTCGAGCTCGATTCCCTTTTTGGGCGACCGCCGCGCGCGCGAGCTCATCGAGATCTACGGCTACAACCGCATCCTCTTTGGAAGCGACTACCCCATGTGGGATCCAGCGGACGAACTGGCACACTTTCGCTCCTTGGGCTTCAGCGCCGCCGCCAACGAGCAGATGCTCCTGCGCAATGCCGAGCGCTTCATCGGGGAGAAAATCGGGGCGTAACGACTCACCAGCCCGCCCTGAACAGCATGCACTCCCTGGCATCCGGAGCGGGGAGTGGGAGGCAACAACCCAGCAGGCTGTCGATCAGCATCAGGATGCCACGCGGCTCTTGCTACTTTCTCCCTTCACAAGGCCCGCTTGGCTTGAGCGTGGCGGCGCGCGCAGGACGCCACGCGGTTCTTGCTACCTTCTCTTGAGCACGATGCTGGTGATGACGCTGACAGCACAGAGCACTATGAGCGCTACCGCCCACACCACGGCGCAGCCCACCCAAAAATCGAAGGGAAGCGCGCAGATGAGCAGCGAGTCGTAGCTAAAGGTCCAGGTGCCCGCCGCAAAGAGCAGTTGGTGCATCGCGGTGAACAGCGCCTCAAAACTCAGCATGCCCACAACGACCAACACCACGGCCAGCGCCCAGGGGATGATGCCGCCTGTGCGCAGCACGCTTTTGAGCGAGACTGCTCCCCAGCGTCGCACCGCCACCACAAACAGCACCACCAGCGCCACGGTGAGCAGCGCCGTCAGCAACTGCGCCGCCAAAAACACCACGCGCACATCCAGCAGATGCTCAATCACCTCAGGTGTAAAGGCCACGCGCTCGTCGGTACCGAGCGGCAACTCAACCGAGTCGTCTCCCGCGGCAAAGGAGCGCGCATCGTCAGCGATCCGCACCAGATAATCATGCGACTTGACCGAGTTTTGGGTATCAACAAACACCGAGGCGAGCCCGTGGGTGACCGGCGGGCTCAGCACCACCATAAAGGAGGCACCCACCAACCAGAGCGCCAGCACAATCGAGGCAAGCACGCTAAAAGCCCGTGGCGCACTGGGCAGCTGTGGCGCCTTGATCCTTTGGGCGGCACCTGTTTTCTGGGCGGCTTTGGCCCGTTGGGTGGCCCCGGTCTTATCCGCAGCTTTAGCTTGTTTGGCACCCGTCTTTTCTGCGGCTTTGCCCTGCGGAGCGAGCTTGACCCTTGAGGGTGAGCGCCTTGTGTTTTTGTGTGCAGGTTTCATGCGATTAGTGTACCCTATAGCGACTATGACTGACACGCTCAAACAACAGATGATTCGCACAATGCAGCCGCTCATCGGCGTTGTTCCGCTGCTCGATACCCACGAGGGCAAGGCACCCGCCGTGTTGGTGCAAGCACGCTACCTTGACAGCATCGAGCGCGCCGGTGGGATACCGCTGGTGCTGCCCCTCCTGCGCAATGTAGCAAAGTTCGCGCAGCTGCTCCCGCTGCTTGATGGCTTCTTTCTTGTGGGCGGCCACGACATCAACCCCACGCTCTATACCAGCGACCCACCCTCGTCCACGCTGGGCGGCCTGACACCTGAGCGCGACGTGCTGGAGGTCGAGCTGGTGCGCTACGCCTTTGAGCACGACGTGCCCACGCTGGGCATCTGTCGCGGCATGCAGATGATGAACGTGGCACTGGGCGGCACGCTGTTCCAAGACATCGGTGAGGGCAGACAGTCGGGCGCTCTTGAGTCGATAATCCCCCACTTCTGCGAGGTCGATCACGCGCAGGACGGCAACTACTCCACGCCTTCGCATACCGTTGAGGTGGTGCCCGCAAGCACCCTCGCGCGGCTCTTTGGGCACCGGGACGCCTCGCCTTTCACACTGTATGTGAACTCGATGCATCATCAGGCGGTACGTCGTGTTGCCAGCGGCCTCGTCGTTGGGGGCATCTGCCCCGACGGCGTGATCGAGTCGCTGGAGGCTCCTAGCAGGCGCTTCTTTGTGGGCGTGCAGTGGCACCCTGAATACCTGCTGGACGTGCCCTACCCCGATGCGATGCGAGCCAACACCACGCTGCCCACCGTGGAAGAACTCTGCGGACAGAAAGGCACCATCGACGTACTGGCACGGGCGCTGATCAAGGCCTGCCAGTAGCGATCCCACAGCACAGTCCTGCACCTTGTGAGAAGTTCGAGCTGCCTGCGCCCGGTATTCTCCCAATCCAGATGGCGCCCTCGGTTAGTGCCCTGTAACAGCTAAAAATGTACAGAGTCTCTTGTTCATATTCCGCATTGCTGCGTTGTCCTTTTTCACATTACGTACAGTAGTGCTCGGTCGGACGCCTTGCACTACGAAATATGTCCGGCGCGACCCTGTACATTTTTAGCTGTTACAGGGCACTAGTACCTGACCTCCCACAGCGTGAGCCCCTGCGGCGGGGCGGTCTGGCCAGCACGGGAGCGATCGTGTGCCGCGAGCACCTCGCCTATCCACTCCGGCGGCTTGTTGCGCAGACCTACCTCGACCAAGCTCCCCACAATCACGCGCACCATCGACTGCAAAAAGGCGTTGCCGCACACCTGCACAACCGTGCAATGCTCCCCCAGGTGGTCGGCGCCAAAAAGATGCAGCATCGTCAGGGTGCGCACGGGCGATTTGCCTTTGATGGACTCCTTGACGCAAAACGAGCTGAAGTCGTGCTCTCCCAGCAGCAGGAGCGCTGCCTCGCGCATGGCGGTCACGTCCAGCGGCACCTGTAGCGGCAGCCACCAGGCATACTTTGCCAAAAACACCGGCGGCACGGATCCGGTCACGATGCGGTAGCGATACTCGCGCTCCACCGCGTTAAATCGTGCGGAGAAACCCGCGGGTTTCTGCTCCAGTCTGCGCACCACGATGTCGGCGGGCGTGAGCGCATTAAGCGAGCGCTGCAACTTCTCAAGCGAGCGCCCCTCAAGCTCCTGCTCGGCAACCTCAAAGGACACAACCTGCCCCAGCCCGTGCACTCCTGCGTCGGTGCGCCCCGCACAAACCGTGAGCACCTCGCGCCGCAGCAGAACCTGCAACGCAAGCTCAAGCTCGCCCTGAACGGTCAGCGTGCTGGGTTGGCGGGCAAAGCCATGGTAGCAGGTGCCCTCGTAGGACAGCGTGAGCGCCAACACGCTGCTGCGTGCGCCTTCGTGCGCGGCGGCGCTGATCCGCGCTTCGCAGGTACTGGTGCGCGTGGTGCTGTGCGCGCTGCTGCGTGCGCCTTCGTGCGTGTTGCTGTGCGTGTTGCTGTGCGCGGTTTTCTCCGCAGTCATGAGCCCTCCGCTCTGGTTTTGATATCCTCCTAGCTTACCATTCTGACGAAAACCTGACAAAAGTGTCGGTTTTGCGACAAAGAGCGCATTTTTACACAATCTCTTCACGCAGCTGTCACACGTTCTCTATGTGCACCCGTCATAATGGTTGTTGTGCAAAAAGGTTATCCCCTCCTCTTTTGCACCTGCGTGAAAGACTCGGTTTCACGCAGACCGACGCAAATGTAGCGTCGCATCCCCTCCTTGTAGGAAGGTCCGGTCCCTCCACCGGGCCTTCCGCCTTTATGGGGAGAAGACCGATTGACGATCAATCCGTATGAGCTCATCGAGCGTTGGGATAATGTGCTCGACTTTCAGCATGCTTTGCTCCACGGTATACAGATACCCGCTCTCACATCGTACGCTATTCTCCAAAACCTTTGGTTTGTCGTCTTTGTATGCAATCGATTTGAGAGCAATTATCCCAAAGGTGACCCACCCACCTATCATCGTAAAATAGGTGAAGGCATTGAACTCATACCCTCTATAGACGCCCGACACTACGTTGATGACGCCTTTGTTGGTGCCATACATGAATGGGTAGATAACGAATGGCGCAAACCGCTCGATGTAGGGATTGCGGCCAAGCAGGTTGCCGGTTTTCTCACGCATCAACTGATTGAACTCTTTGGTGAGCACATCTCCTGGGTCAAAGGTTATGGATACTTTGGGAACCCTGGAATAGTGCACATAGGCTCGTGCCTGGGCTTTCTCATACAACCAGCCGTGCTCGATGGCGTATCGCTCGTATGACCTGTTTTTTTCGAGCGCAAAATGTATGGGCGAATACACAAGGTAGCCAAGCACGGCAAGAAAGGCGACGGAACCGATGAGCCCCACAAGCAAACCGACGGTGGTATTTTTGAAGGCTAGCGCCGCAACAATGGTGGCAACGAGGATACCGATGCTCAGCAGACTGAGCAGCACGATTTTGAGGATGATATTCATCGGCTTTTGCTTGAGAGGGATTTTGGGCCAGCTGTTTGCATATTCGATCCCCTCAAAATCGACTATTGCACGTATTCTTTGAGGTGGGCGGTGAGGCGGACGAGGGTGTCATCGCTGATGGCGTGCTCCATCTGGCAGGCCTCGTCTTCCGCGACCTGGGGCTCAACGCCCAAAACATCCAGCAAAAAGTGGTAGAGCACGTGATGGCGCTCCAACACACTTGCGGCATAGGTCGCGCCTGCCTTGGTGAGCGTCACGTCGCCGTAGTAGGGCTGCTCCACAAAACCCGCCTGCTTGAGGGTGGCGACGGCCTTGTTGACACTCGCCTTGGAGACGCTGAGCTTTGCGGCGATATCAACCGAACGAACAGCGCCATCGGCGCCACCCAACTGATAGATAGCCTCGAGGTAGTCCTCGTTTGCCGCTGTGAGGGTTCTGCTCACCTGCTGCCCTTCGTCTCGTGACCCGTGGGGTTTTCTTCCTCGTCAATGCTAGCAGAAAGCGGGGCTGAAAGTGAACAGCCAGAGCAATCTTCACAGCAACCTGTGACATTCCTGCCTTTGACGGCAGCGCGCAGCTTGACCACGATGATTGCCGCTGCCACTATGAGTGCCGCTATCGCTATAAATTCACCCATGCCCATACGGCTTTCTACGCAAATCCCAACAGGCTACCCACTTGGTACACCAGCAGCGCCACCACGTAGGCGACACCGGTGGCATAGATTGCCTGGAACAGCACCCACTTCCAGGAGTTGAACTCCTTTTTGAGGGTGGCAACCGCCGCCATGCAGGGGATGTACAGCAGGCAGAACACCATGAAGCTCAGCGCGGCCAACGGCGTGAAGCCGCCCGCCGTCAGCAC
>JAITTM010000151.1 GCA_031286975.1 Coriobacteriales bacterium | reverse complement strand
GACCGTTTGGGCAAAGGCACAACGCCGCTCACACCGCCGGGAGGCGAGCAGCCCTCCATAAACCCCGACGGCACAACACCACATACCGGGGATAGCTCACCGATTGTTCTGGTTGCGGTGCTGGCAAGCCTGGGACTTTTGACCCTCAGTGCTGCCGTTGTTATCGACAGGCGCAAAGCGGCGCGGAGATCCCTGGCAAAAGGCAAGAGGTAGGCGACCGCAAGAATCGAGCACAAGGTGGGTGGAGCGCAGGGACGGCTCATGCGCTCCACCCGCTCATTCCTAGGCGGGGCAAGATGAACCGGCAAGAGGAATCTTGCGAATCTCCAACTCCCTCTACCCAAAGCGCCAAATGAATGCTAGAATTATCGCTCGTGTCTTTGAACGTTTGCATTCAGCAACAATCTGGTTTAGAAGAGAGGTTCGGACAGATGGCAGTCCCTAAACGTAAAACCGGTCGATCGGTTACCCACGCGCGCAGAACGGCGAATGATCGCCTTCAAACTGCGCCCCGCTCCCTGTGTCCACAGTGTGGAGAGGCAAAGCTTCCTCACTATGTCTGTGGCAACTGCGGCTATTACAAGGGCCGCGAGGTCATCGTAGTCGAGTAGATGGTATCCCGTAGCATACGGTTGCGATAAAGAGCGCCTGCGAGGTGCTCTTTTGCTGTGTGCGCCCGATTGGAAGGGGAGTGAAAGCCGATGCCAGAAGAAGCAGTTGTCATAGCGGTTGATGTCTTGGGCGGCGACGAGGGGCCTGCTGTTGTGCTTGAGGGCGTTGCACGGGCGCTTGCAACTGACCCCGCGCTGAAGGTGCTGCTCACCGGGCCTGCCCAAGACATCGAGCCCTTTGTCGCCTTGCACCCCGGTCGCGTCGAGGCAAGAGCCACAACGCAGTTCATCTCCATGGACGAGCATCCGGCACATGCGGTACGTGACAAAACGGATTCGTCCATCGTCGTCGGCTGCAAGTTGGTCAAAGAGGGGAGCGCGCGGGGGTTCTTCTCCGCAGGCTCAACGGGAGCTTGCATGGCGGCTGCCCTGCTCTACATGGGGCGCATCAAGGGTGTCGCCCGCCCCGCAATCGCCACCATCCTGCCGTCGCCCGCGGCGCCGGTCATCCTTCTGGACGTGGGGGCAAACGCCGACGTGAAGCCGGAATACCTGCTCCAATTTGGCCAGATGGCGCGCATCTACGCACAAAAGGTGCTGGGAATCGCCGAGCCCACGAGCGCCCTTTTGAATATCGGTGAAGAGGAGACCAAGGGCTCGCAGCTCGCCCAGGATGCCTACGCGCTGCTTCAGGCAGAGCTTGAGGGCTTTGCGGGCAACGCCGAGGGAACTGACATCTTGGCGGCGCGCTTTGACATCATCGTGACCGATGGCTTTACCGGCAACGTGACTCTCAAGACCATCGAAGGTACGGCCGGTATGCTGTTCGCTGCCATAAAGCAGGTTCTTGGGGCATCGTTTAAGGGTAAACTTGCTGGTGCGCTGGTGCAAAGCGACCTGCGCGCGCTCGCCAAAAGTGTCAGCGCCGAGCAGACCGGCGGCGCACCGCTGCTGGGGCTCAAGGGCGTGTGCATCATCGGTCACGGCTCATCAAGCGCCCTTGCCATCGCAAATGGCATCGCGGTTGCGGCGCGTGCCGTGCGCCAGGACATAACGGGTGACATCGCCCAAAAGCTAAGCGTTTGAGAGAAGGTCGGTCACCATTTCCATCCAATTCACACAAGAAGAGGTTGATGCGCGCATCGCGGCAGCGGAGGGTATTCTCCAATACCATTTTAATGACAAGAAGCTGCTGCTCCAGGCGCTGACACACCCTTCTGCCGCGGAGGAGGATCCCATCAACTGCTCCTATGAGCGCCTTGAGTTTTTGGGCGACTCCATCGCCGGGGCCATCTTGTCGCGCGAACTCTTCGACCGCTACCCGCAGATGCACGAGGGCGGTATGACCCGCGTCAAGGTCTCGCTCGTCTCGGGCGAATCGTTCTCGCAGGTCGCGGAGGAATTCGGCTTTGCCGACCTCATCATCTTTGGCAGCTCTGAACGAGGCACGGGCAAGCGGGGGCTGCGCTCCGCGCTCGAGAACGTCTATGAAGCCCTGGTCGCGGCCCTGGCAATCGATGGGGGATTCGATGTTGCGCGCGAATGGGTGCTGCGCTCAGTGGGCCCGCGTATCTCCGCACAGTACGCACGGGAGCCTGAGAACCCCAAATCGACTTTGCAGGAGGCTTTGCAGGTCAAACGCATCACCCCTACCTATGAGCTCGTCTCGACAGAGGGGCCACCGCATGACCGCCTCTTTACCTCCAACGTCCTGTCCGAGGGCAGGGTGATAGGCACGGGCACCGGCCGCTCCAAAAAGGATGCCGAGGCGCAGGCCGCCGTAGAAGCGCTGAAATATATCCAACACCAGAAAAGCTGAAAAACATCAGCCACCTTGCTGATAAAGCACGCGTCTTTCAGTAGAATGGTACCTGTGCTTTTCTCGATAGCGTTATGATGCAAGATCATGCAAAGGGAGTTCCGTGTACCTCAAATCGCTGGTCATCAAAGGATTCAAGTCGTTTGCCGATCGTTCGGTGATGGACTTCGAACCCGGCATATCGGTCATTGTCGGCCCTAATGGCTCGGGCAAATCCAATGTCTCAGAAGCGGTGCAATGGGTTCTGGGAGAAAAGAAGCCCAGCAATCTGCGCGTACAGGCGCTTGAAGAACTCATCTTCTCCGGCTCGTCCGCCCGTCAGGCGGTTGGCGTTGCCGAGGTCGATCTCATATTGGATAACTCGGATAACACCCTGCCAATCGAGTTTGGGCAGGTCTCCCTTACCCGCCGTATGTATCGCAGCGGTGAAAGCGAGTATTTCATCAACGGCTCACCCTGCCGCCGCATGGACATCATCGACATCCTCTATGATTCCGGCATTGGGCAGGGCGCGCACTCCATCATCAGCCAGGGCAACCTCACTGGCGTGCTGGAGTCGAGCCCCGAGGAGCGCTGCGCCCTCATCGAAGAAGCAGCGGGCATCCTCAAGCATAAGAAGCGCAAGGAGAAGGCCAATCGCAAGCTTGGCGCCATGGATGCTTCGCTTGACCGCGTGCGTGACATCATCCAGATCATCGAATCTCAGTTGCGCCCACTCGAGCGCCAAGCGGCGCGCGCCCAGAAATACGAGACCCTCGACGCGGAGCTCAGGGCACTCGATCTCTCGCTTGCCGTTGAGGAGTTGCATTCGCTGCAGGTAGCCTGGAGCCAGCAGGATCACCACGAGAAGGAGATCGACGCCGAGGCCGAGTTGGCACACTTCCGCCTGAACGAGAAGGAGGCCGACCTCAACAAGCGCCAGCTCGCCCTTGAGGAGAAGGGGCTTTTTGCAGGTGACCTCAATGAGCAGCGTATCCGCTGTCAGTCGATACTCCAGCGCCTCGATGCCGGAATGCTGGTGCTGGAGGAGAAGGGCAAGAACCTCGTCTCTCGTCTCTCTGATCTGCGCGCGACCATCTATAACTCGGAGGCACGTCTCAAGCACGCGCAGGAAGAACACCTGCAACTTGACGAGAAGATCAGCGAAAGCGACGCCCTCCTGCAAGCCTATTACACGGAGTTCAACGAGCTCAGCCATGAGTCTGAGGCCGTCATACGGGTGAAGAAGGCCGCCGAGGAGACCTACAATCAGCTCAATCAGTCGCTGCGCAACCACGAGACCGCGCTTGAGACCTCCCGCGCTAACCTCACAAAGACGCAGGATTCACTGGCATCGCTTAACCTCGAGGAGGGTCTTCTCAAAGAGCGCTCCGACCAGATGGAGCAGGAGTTTCTCGCGACCCAGGGCATCCTGGCCGAGCGTCGCTTAAAGATGGACAAACTCGAGCAGGATCTGGCCAGAGCCAAAAAGGAGTCCGACCTCGCCAAATCGGACATCGACAAACGTGTGCGCATCCTTGATACCAAAAAACAGAAACTTGATGCCCAGCGCGACCTTCTCTCCTCGATTCGAGGCGAGATCAAGGCGCTCGAGGAGATCGACCGCGCCTTTGAGAGCGCATCGCCGGCGCTGTCGTGGATACTGGCACACCAAGATCAATTCAAGGGAGTTGTTGGGCCCCTCTCCCACGTAGTTAAAGTCGCGGAGAAAACCGAGCTTCCCTTAGGCTGTGACACTCCCACACTCGAGCGTCTTGTCGAGCGTCTACTGGGCGCTGATCTCTTTGGTCTGGTGGTGCAGGACGCAGAGTCCGCCAACCTCATTGCTGAGCGTCTGGTCGCCCAAGGCGACAGCAAGGGCGAGATATCCCTCATTCCGCTCGGCGGCCTGCGTGCCTTGGATAAGGAGCCCGCAAACGGTGCCCGCCTCATCGAGTGCCTGGAGTATCCTTCTGAATACCGCCCGGCCGTCGAAGCACTTCTCGGTGACATCTACCTGGCACAGTCTATTGTGGAGGCACGCAAGTTCCACCTGCGCGATAAAGCCGGTGTGCGCTTTGCCACACCCGAGGGTGCGGTCGTCTGGCCCAACGGCAAGCTGACCTTAGGCGTGCAGGTCAATGACATCGACGGTGTGCTCACACGCAAGCGCAGGCTCGACAGCTTGGCCGATGAACTTGAGAAGGCCACCGCCCAGCTTACCGATATCGAGCTCGATATCTCAATGGCCGACCAAAACCTCAGTGTTGCCCAGCAGGACGACTTCGAACTCGCACAGTTATTAGCCAAACTCCAGGGCGACAGCGATTCTGCACGTGAGGAGGTGGTGCGCCTTGAAGAGTCGATGACCCAGATGCTCTACCGGCGCGAGGAGGTCGATTTCAAGCTCAAGGATGTCGAGAGACGCCGCCAGGCGACGGCACCGCTGGCAGACGAATTCGCCCTGCGCATCGAGCAGCTCGAGGGCGAGATTGCCACCCTCAAGGAGGAGGTCGATACAGCCTCGCATGAGCTGACGGTCAGCACCGAGAGCAGAAACGCCATCAGCGACAAGATATCCGAGTGCAAGATAAAACTCGAGACCTCAAAGGGCAGTGCGAGCTTCAACAAAGGGCGCTTTAACACGCTTACCGTCGAGATAGACAACCTCACGCAGATGCTTGCGGTCTCGCGCACCACGGAATCCTCCCTCGATATCATCCGCCTGCGCGTCGAACCGCTCTATGCGCTCTATGAGGAGCTGCACGCGGGGGCTGCCGTCTGGGCAGAGAAGCTGCGCGACCAGGCGCTCCTTGAGCAGACGGATTCAACCAATCTGCGCAAGGTGATCCAGGAGGCAAACAAGGCGGTTGAGGAGGCACACGGTGCCCTGCAAGCTATCAACGAGCGTTTGACGCAGGTTCGTGTCGAGAAGGCCAAGCTCGAAACAGAGGTCGAGCACGCCATCAGGCGCATCGTGGAGGACAACCAGACCACCCTTGAGGTCGCGCTGGAGACACCCCTGCCGGAGGATCGCCACGCCACCGAGGAGCAGGCCAACCGCCTGCGCAAGAAGATAGCGAACCTCGGGGCGGTCAACCATGTGGCCATGGAGGAGTTCAACGCGCTCAAGAAGCGCCGCGACTACATGCTCTCGCAGATCGAGGATCTGCAAGAGGCCCGCAAGGCACTCGCCAAGATATCCAAGGCGCTCGATAACAAGATGCACAATCAGTTTCACGAGACTTTTACCCAGGTCAATCTCAACTTCCAACAGATACTGGGCATCCTGTTTCCGGGCGGCTCTGGCCAGCTGCTGCTTACCGAAAGCGACACCAACGAGTTAAACGGGGTGGAGGTGAGCGTGCAACCACGCGGCAAGAGGATCACTAAGCTCTCGCTGATGAGTGGTGGCGAGAAGTCCCTTGCCGCCCTGGCATTGCTATTCGCGGTCTATAGCATCCGCAAGGTGCCCTTCTACATCCTTGATGAGGTCGAGGCCGCGCTTGATGATACCAACCTCGTGCGCCTGCTCGATTATCTTGAGCAGATGCGCTCGCACACCCAGCTTATCCTGGTGACACATCAGCGCCGCACGATGGAGAGAGCCGACGTGCTCTATGGCGTGACCATGCAGGCCGCCGGCGTCTCAAAACTGCTGAGCCAACGCCTCGACCAAGCCCTGCGCCACGCCGCCCCACCCGACCCCGACCCCCTCTAACCGGAACATCCTGCACCTGGTTACAGAGTCCGCGGGGGCATCATCAGATAGAAGAGCGCTGTAGCAGCAGGCAGCACGACAGGAGAATGCATGTCTTTTCTCGATCGTCTCAGCGAAGGTCTCTCGCGCACGCGGGAGCGTTTTACTGAGCAACTCAACGTCATATTCGACAAGGGTCCCGCTCTTGATGAGGAGTTCTGGGACGGCCTCGAGGAGACCCTTATCCTGGGCGACTTTGGCGGCCCTGCCACCATCGAGATCATCGAACAGCTGCAAGAATCCGCCCAGCGCCTTGCCCTGCCTGATGGCTATGCCGTTTTGGATCGTTTGGCAGAGACCATCGCCAGCATGTTCACGCAGGCACCCGGCGACCTCTTGGAGACCAACCCCGTCTGTGTGCTCTTTGTGGGCATCAACGGCTCAGGCAAGACCACAACGGTGGGCAAGCTCGCCAAAGACGGTGTCGAGCGGGGGCGGCGCGTACTGCTCGGCAGCGCAGACACCTTCAGAGCCGCGGCCATCGAGCAGTTGGACGTGTGGGCAACACGCGCAAACGTCAAGGTGATCAAGCGCGACCGCGGTGCTGATCCCGCCAGCGTCTCATTCGAGGTCATCGAGGCCGCCGAGCAACAGGATGCGAATCTCGTGCTTATCGACACCGCTGGCCGCCTGCACACCTCAGATGACCTCATGCGCGAGCTCCAAAAGGTGCTCAAGGTCACCCGCAAGCGCGCCGAGCAGTGGCAGGTCGGGACAAATGCGGCACAAGCGCTCCCGGTCAAGACCGTGTTGGTCATCGATGCCACAACCGGCCAGAATGGCCTGCAGCAGGCGCGTGAGTTCAACCGCGCCCTCCAGCTCGACGGCGTACTGCTCACCAAACTCGATGGCACGGCAAAAGGCGGCATCGCCGTAGCGGTCTCGCATGAGCTCAAGCTTCCCATACTGCGCATAGGAGTCGGGGAGAAGATCGAGGATCTTCGCCCCTTCAACCCCCTCGATTTTGCCCAAGCCCTCATAGGCGACACCCGCAAGAAATAAGGAGGATACCCGTGTTCGATAATCTTTCCGATCGCCTGCAGGGCATATTCAGCAGCCTTAAATCAAAAGGCCGTCTGACCGAGAACGACATCGAGGAGGCGATGCGCGAGATACGCCTTGCCCTGCTTGAGGCAGACGTCAACTTCAAGGTGGTCAAGCAATTCACTGCCGTCACTAAGGAGCGCGCGCTTGCCTCCGATGTCCTGGAGTCGCTCACTCCCGCGCAAAACGTCATCAAGATAGTGCTCGATCAGCTCACGGAGTTACTCGGCACCAGCGATTCCAAGCTGGTGCTCTCATCCCGTATCCCCAACGTCATCATGCTGGTGGGCCTGCAAGGTAGCGGCAAGACCACTGCCGCCGCCAAGCTGGCCCACCGTCTCAAGAGCCAGAACCATGTGCCGCTCCTGGTTGCCTGTGATGTCTACCGCCCCGCCGCTGCCGACCAGTTGGAGACCTTGGCGGGCGAGATAGGCGCTAAGCTCTTCAGGGGCAACGGCGTCAGCCCGGTTTCCATCGCAAAGGAGAGCATCAAGTACGCCATCGACAATCTCTGCGACATCGTGATCGTCGATACGGCGGGTCGCCTGCACGTCGATGACCAGATGATGCAGGAGGCAGCAGCCATCAAAGAGGCCGTCAAGCCTGACCAGATACTCATGGTGGTCGATGCCATGACCGGCCAGGACGTGGTCAACGTTGCACAAGCCTTCGCTGAGCGCCTCGACTTCGATGGTGTCATCATGTCAAAGATGGACGGCGACGCCCGTGGTGGTGGCGCGCTCAGCATCCGCGAGGTCACGGGCAAGCCCATCAAGTTCATTTCAGAAGGGGAGAAGCCCGCGGCGTTTGAGGAGTTCCACCCCGACCGCATGGCCAAGCGCATCCTCGGCATGGGCGACGTGGTCACCCTCATCGAGAAGGCGCAGCAGGTTGCCGCCGACGAGATATCCGAGGCAGACGCCCAGCGCATGGCGCGCGCGGAGCTGACCTTCGACGATTTTCTCACCATGAATAAGCAGATACGCAAGATGGGTGGTATCGGGAGCCTGCTCAAGGCGCTGCCCGGTGGTGAGCAGGCGCTGGGGGGCGGCAAGGTCGACGAGAACGCGCTGGACAAGATGGAGGTCATCATCCAGTCGATGACCAAGAAGGAGCGGCTCAAGCCCACCATCATCAACGGTTCACGCCGCCAACGCATCGCCGCCGGTGCCGGTGTACAGGTCTTTGATGTGAACCAGCTCATCAAGCAGTTCGACGAGACCCGCAAGATGGTCAAGAAGCTGCATGTCAACAGCGAGCAACGCCCCACCAAAGGCAAAAAGGGCAAGAAAGGCAAGAACCGCCGCAAGGGAGGCTTTGGCTCCATCCCTGGTCTTGGCGGCATGTCTCCCTCCGCCCTGAAGGACATCGAGGATATGCTCAAGTGACGATGACACCACGCCAGCCCATCACGAACCACCCGTCACGGCAACCCATCATCACGAACCGATTTACCCGCTTTGTTCAACGAGATGGGCGGCCTGCTGGCTCGACTTTTGAACAAAAGTGCGTTACATTACTGCGTTATGTGCTCAAACGCGCTTAGGCATTCTACAAGGAGAGGAACAGGGGAGTATTATGAAGAAAAAAGCTCTGCGCATACTCAAGACGGTTGGCAGTGGAGTGCTCGCACTTATGCTGGCTCTGGCGTTTTTTGGCTGTGTTACGGCAGCGCCAAAAGAAGAGACACCGACGGATGAGACAGCACTCGCCAGCACCGACGCACCCAAGAAGATCGGCATCATCCAGCTGACCGAGCACCCCGCGCTCTCCGCCGCGCGTGAGGGCTTTGTGCAGGCGCTGGCAGACAACGGCTACATCGATGGGGAGAATATCACCATCAACTCGCAGATCGGCTCAGGTGACGTGAGCGCGCTGACCACCATCGCTGACCAGCTGATCGGTGATGACAGCGACCTTATCCTTGCTATCGCAACACCGGCAGCTCAGGCTGTGGTGGGCAAGACCCAGACAATCCCCGTTTTGGGCACCGCCATCACCGACTACGTGGTTGCCGGTCTCATCGAATCCAACGAGGCACCGGGGCGCAACGTCAGCGGCACCACCGACATGAACCCCGTCGAGCAGCAGATC
>JAITTM010000140.1 GCA_031286975.1 Coriobacteriales bacterium | reverse complement strand
GTATGGATTTGCTTGTGAGAACAGGGCAGTTAGACTATGATACGAGGCAATTGAAAACGAGAGTTCCTCAAACGAAGGACGCCACATGGACATTAAACGAGGCATGGCGATTTTTCTGGGCACGTTTGTTACGGGTCTGATTATCCCCGCGTTGGCTTTTGCGACTGCTACCGGTAATGGTATGAACGGTGTGTTCAAGCTTGATCTGGCGATCATGGCTGCGGTCGCTATTGCCGTATTGGCGCTCGCCGCTTGGATAATCGCGCTCACGCAGGTTCGCAGGCTCGCCAATGGCATCTGCCAGAACAAGGATTGCGCGTTCAACCCCCTGCGTGCAAAGGCGGGGTTTGCCTTCGACTACGCCTCTTTGCAGACTCCCAAGGAGTTTACCACGGGTGCCTTTGCCCCTCAGCCTGAGCCGCAGCCAGCTCCGCGCCAGGTGCTTGTCGCTCAGCAGTTTGGACCCCCTGTTGATCCGCCGGTTATCGAGCACGAGTCTGAGACCATGGAGTTCACGCTGGGCATGGTGCGCGATGTTTTGGAGAAGCTCCAGCAGGCAGAGCAGATCGTGCCCCAGCCAACCGCGCAAGACCAACCTGCTGCTGCCCCCCTTGTGCCAACTCCCCCCTTCGTTGCCAAGGCAGATGAGCCAGTGGCGCTTTCCGGCACCACACAGCACGAGAAGCAGGAGTATCGCGGCGCGCACTTCAAGCCAGCCGCTCTGGCAGGGCAGGACGAGGGCGACGAGCCTGTGCTCTGGGCGCTTCCCCCCATGAAGCACGCACGCGTCGAGCCTCGTTTATACGAGAAGGCGGTCTGACGGTTCTCGCAGTCTGTTTCAGCTAAAACTACGGTTATCTGCTTGCCCCTATTCTGCATTATTGTGTTATCCCCCTCACATTACGTACAGTAGTGCGAGGTTAGACGCTTTGCGCGGCAAATATGTCCGGCGCGACACTGTAGGCTTAGCTGCTACAGGGCACCAGTAACTGCCTGGCAGCTGACAGGCGGGCAAGGGTGTTTTCGCTGCCCAGCAACTCCAAGGACTCAAAAAGCGGGGGAGAGACCATGTTGCCGCAGACCGCAACGCGCACAGCCTGGAACACCACCTTGGGCTTGAGTCCCAATTTCTCGGGCACAAGGCGCAGGACATCCTCGATAGGCGCGTGTTCCCACACGAGTGTGGGGTCTTGCAGCGTCTGAATCACGTGGTCCAGGACGGCTTTGATACCCTCTTTTTGCAGGCACTTCTCCACAGATTTCTGGTCGAGGGCAACAGTGGGGCCGCTAAAGAGATAGGCTATCAGGGGGCAGACCTCATCGAGTGTCTTCACGCGCTCGGCCACCAGCGGGTAGATGCCCTCGTACCAGCTGCGCTCCGCCGCTACATCGACAGCAACCTCATCGGGCGTGGCGGGCTCGCCGCTGAGTGCGTGCACCGCGTCGGGCGCCTCGCCGCTGGGATCCTTCTTGATGCCCCAGAGCACCTTGCCCGCGCGGGTGAAGCCCGTTTGCTGCAGGTAGGGGAGCAAGGCGTCGATAAAGGCGGGAGCGCCCATCTCCTTGAGATACCTGCTGTTGACCCAGTTGAGCTTGGTCTCATCAAAGACCGCAGGGTTTTTTGACACGCGTTCAAGGGAGAAGTTCGCCGCCAGGGTAGCAGCATCAAAGAGGGTGGTCTCGCCGTCAAGTGACCAGCCCAGAAGCGCCAGGTAATTCAGTAGGGCCTGCGGAAAGAAGCCACGCTCCTGATACGCCTCGACACTGGTTGCGCCATGGCGCTTTGAGAGGCGCTTGCCATCGCCGCCGAGGATCATGGAAAGATGCGCGAACTGCGGGATAGGGGCGCCCAAAGCCTCGTACACCAGTATCTGTTTGGGTGTGTTGGAGAGGTGATCGTCGCCGCGGATGACGTGGGTTATCTGCATGGAGGCATCGTCGATGCAGACCACGTAGTTGTAGGTGGGAGTGCCGTCACTGCGCATGAGGATGAAGTCGTCCAGCTGCTCGATAGGAAAGCTGGTGTTGCCAAAGACAAGGTCGTCAAAGACCACCGGGCCGTGGTCAAGCGGCACCTTGAGCCGCCAGGTATGGGGTTCGCCCGCGTCGATGCGGCGTTGCGCCTCGCCTGCGTCGATGCCGCGGCAGCTGCGGTCATAGCCTGTGAAGCTCTGGGCCGCCATGCCGGCATCGCGCTTGGCGGCGAGCTCGTCTGCGGTGCAGAAGCAGGGATAGACGGCACCGGTCGCCTTGAGCTGCTCCAAAGCCTTGCCATAGGTGTCGAAGCGTTGGGTCTGCTGGTAGGGGCCAAACGAGCCACCAACCCCGGGGCCCTCGTCCCACTGGAGGCCCAGCCAACGCAGCGAACGTTGTATCTGTTGGGTGTTTGCCTCGGTTGAGCGCTCAGGGTCGGTGTCCTCGATGCGCAGCACGAAGGTGCCGCCGTGCTTCTTGGCAAATGCCCAGTTATAGATGGCTGTGCGCGCACCGCCTATGTGCAGATTGCCTGTGGGCGAGGGCGCAAAGCGCACGCGAACCGGTTTGGTCATAGGATCCTCCGATAAGGTTCGATTTTGTTGTGTTTCATTGTACCAGTAGTCTTAGCTTACTCGGGCTACTAGCTATCGCGTGCGAAGTGCCAGACCTGCCTGCGCATCGTAGTCAACCAGGTAGGAGCCGAGGGTGACCCCACCGTGAAAGCCTACGATGAGCGCGGATTGACCGGCGCGCACATAGACGCCGCTGAAGCTGCCGCCATACATATACAGACCCGTGAGGATGCTCCAAGGCTCCAACGCCAGCGGGTTGAAGCTGCCATCTTGCTGAGCCGCCTGTGCCCCTGCGAGCGTATCGAAACGCAACGAGCCGTTTGCATCGAGTGGCAGAGGGCGCGTCTTGAGCGTCTGATATTGCGCGCCATAGGTCTGGATCACGTAGCGACCGTCGCTGTGGTCGCGCACCAGCTCATCCCAGGCCTCCTGCGTCTGGTCGCGCCCGGCAAACACGCCCACCGAGCCATAGCCGTCCTTGGGCTTGATAATCCAGCGATCCTTGTCGCCCAGCACGGTTGCAAGGTCGATGTCCTCGTTGCTGAGCGTCGTGGTGTAGGGCACATGCCTGCGCACGAACGCGCACTCATCCTCGGTCAAGAACTCCGCGGTCTGCGGCAGATGCAGGATACTGAATATCTGCTTGCAGTGGGCGATCTGCGTCACAAAACCACCCAGCATGCAAATAGCCTTATCGCGTACGGCGTGGACAAGAGCGAGTGCGCCGTGCAGCGTGTGGCTCGGGCGTGCGCCATCCAGCAGCGCGTTTTGCGCCTCTTGTGGCTCAGCTTCGAGTTCGAGCATGATCTCTGCGGTGACACCGCGGCGATAGACGGCATCGAGTCTGTGCGCCGTGCCATAAGCGGGGTGCTCGGGGTTCACGTCCCTGCCATAGAGCGCTCCGTCGTGGTAGCTGAGCTCAGTGATGTCGCTGATGATGCAGGTGTAGCCCCGCTGCTCAAAGCGCTTGCGAAACTCCTCGAATTCATAGATGGTGGCGCTTTTGGTGTAGTCGATGATGCCCACGGTGGGATCTGCGACTGCCTGGGGGGTGCTGGCATACAGTGCGAGGAACTTCTCAACCCAGGGATCGAACAACTCCTGAGGCTCGATGCGCTGGCGCTGTCCCGCCAGACAAAACGTCTCCGTGAGCGCGAGCCCGTTGACGATCTCGCGATCCTCGTTCATGGCGCTGGTGCCGTCGGTATTGAATTCGCAGAACTTGAAATCCAGGGTCTTCTCATCAAAAAACAGGTCGATACGGGTGATGGGGATCACGCAGTCGTAGCCGGTGGGCAGGCAGATCAGGTAGTCAAGCAGGGGAGAAAAGCCAAAAAGCGCGCGATAGGCGGGGTCGTTGCAAAAGTGATCCGCGGCCTTTTGCAGGATGCGATAGGTGGTTGCTGTGAGTTCATCAAAGAAGGCCAGGGTGGGCATGTCCCAGAGTTTTGGCAGGAAGCAGGAGCCGATGACGTTGCCATGATAGATGGCGGTCGAGCCGCAAAGATAGTGCTGATAGGCCAGTCTGCCGGCGACATCACCACCCAGGGATTCAAAACCCGCCTGGTAGTCGCGCTGCAATTGAACGATGTCGCGTGTTGTTTTTTGCGTATCCATGGCTTCAGTGGGACGCGGGGCTGTCGAGGGGAGTGGCGCGCCGCGCAATCAGGCTCGCCAAGGGCTTCAGGTAATGCTGCTCGTCTGGTGGCAGACCTGCCCAGGCGAACTCGACCATGCGATCAAGCCACTGGGTGGCGGGGCGCTCATACACCGTGGCCGCATAGCCGTCGTTGCGCAAGGATCGTTTGGCGGCGGCGATGGCGGAGGCATCCAGACCCTGGAAGTCCTGCAAAAAGGAGTCAAGCGCCTCCTGGTTATAGAAGATACCTTTGACCAAGGCGGTAAACCCGAGTGCCAGCTCAAGTGGCAGCGAATCGGCGACCCGTATCTCGATATAGGTCTTGAGGCGGGCGTCAAAGAAGAAAAGCGACAGGATGTGCTCGATATCATGCGCGCTGAGCGGCGTGTTGGCAAAGACCTCCTTGAAGGGCGTAAAGCCCTCATAAACGCTTAAACCCTCAGTGTTATAGGAGAAAATCGCGGGTGCATCGAGCAGCGACTCCGCATAGCGCACAAAGCCAAAGCCCTCGTCAAAGGTGCAAGGAGCCGTCATGGAGCGCTGGGCATCCACGTCATCCCAGATAACCGTGCGCGCCATACGCCTGGGTACGGGCAGTCCGCTGCGCGTGAGCTCGGTGCTGCCCACGCGCACGCCTTCGAAGAAGGGGGAGTTATCGGTTACAAAGGCGAGCAGGGGCCCCAACGCATTGGCGACGCGGAACTTCTGCACGGCGTCCTTCTCGCAGAAGTAATCGATGCTCACCTGCGTGGATGCCGTGGCACGCATCATGCAGATGCCGTGTCTGCCCGTCGACTCGAAGTACCTGTCCATGTGCTCGTAGCGGTTTTTGGGGATAAGCGGCAGCTCAGAGGCGCAGGCGGTGGGATGATACCCCAGATGCAGGAGCTCGTAGCCAAAATCAGCCAGTATGGGGTCGAGGTCTGCCCTGAAAGCGGCATAGAGCGCCTCGAGCTCAGCGATAGCGCTGGCAGGGCCGATGCTTATCTCGAGCTGCGCGCCGGGCTCAAGGGTGATGTTTGCCTGGGGGCGGATAAGCCCGATGAGGCTGCTCTGTGACCCCTGCGGCTCAAAGACTCGCTCGTCATAGGCGGGAGCCAGGCGCTCAAGAACCGTCCTGATGCCAGGCCTGCCGGTTGTGGGGTCAGGGAGGTATGAGACAGGGGCACCGGTGCCCCGCTCAACCACAAAATGCTCAAGCTCCAGACCCAGACTGCGCTTTTCTCCAGAGACGATGCCGGAAGAGAGGTAGTCCGTCAGTGCCTGAACCTGTATCGTTTCACCCCGTAAAGATTCCATGGCTCCATTGTACAAGTCATTCGTCTTTCTGGCGACGGCAATTGTGGTAAGAGGTATGTTGCTCATGGATGCTACCTGTTTTCTCACGAATGCCTCCTGTGCGTTAGGCTGAAGACCCTTTGTGGGCGGCGAGGGTTCTGCGCCCTTACACCCCGTCCTTCTCCGCAAAATTGCTCTTGGCCACGCTGATCATCAGCTTGATGCGGTTGAGTTGGTTGACCTCGCTGGCACCGGGGTCATAGTCAACCGCCACGATGTTACTCGCGGGGTGCAGACGGCGCAGCTCTTTGATAACGCCCTTGCCCGTGACGTGATTGGGCAGGCAGGCAAAGGGTTGCGTGCACACGATGTTGGGCGTTCCGCTGTGGATAAGTTCGATCATCTCGGCGGTAAGAAGCCAGCCCTCACCCATGCTGTTGCAAAGGCTGAGCACATCCTCGGCGTAGCGCGCCAGCTCATAGATGGTCGCGGGCGGCTCAAGGCGCTGCGACCGCTTGAGCGCCTTGATGATTGGACGGCGCAGTAGGCCAAACGCCGCGATGGCCGCCTGCGCGCCCAGCTTGGACTTGAACGGTTTGCTCAGCTCCTTGTGCTGCCAGATACCGCCGCTGATGCCATAGAGGAAGAACTCCGTGAGTCCGGGCACCACAACCTCGCAGCCCTCGGCCTCGATGATATCGACGATGCCGTTGTTGGCCGTGGGGTGAAACTTCACCAGAATCTCGCCCACCACGCCCACGCGTGGCTTAAGCCGGTCGTTGACCAGCGGCAAGGTGTCAAAATCGTGGACGATCTGCTTTACCATGCGCTTGTAGCTGCGGTAGGTGATGTCGGCAATGCTGTCGCCGCAGCGTTGCATCCATTTGTCAAAGAGCGCCTGCGCCGAGCCGGGCTCTGCCTCATAGGGGCGCGTGCGATAGAGGCATTGCATGAGCAGATCGCCGTAATAGAAGCAGAAAATGGCGCGGTACAGCAGCGGCGGCGTTACCTTGAGCCCGGGATTGATCTCGCCCAGCGCGTGGAAACTCAACCCGATGACCGGGATATGCGCCAGCCCCGCCTCTTTGAGGGCCTTGCGGATAAGACCGATGTAGTTGGTGGCTCGGCCACCGCCCCCGGTCTGCGTGATGATGACGGCCGTCTTGTCGAGGTCGTAGCGACCTGAGGTGATGGCCTCCATGATCTGGCCGGTTACGAGGATGGAGGGGTAGCACACGTCGTTGTTGGCGTACTTGAGCCCCGCCTCCACAGCACCCTGGTCGACGGAGGGCAGTAGCTCGAAGTTGTAGCCGCCGCACTCGAATACCCGCTTGAGGAGCTCGAAGTGGATGGGTGCCATCTGGGGGCTGAGGATGGTGTAGCGCTCGTCCTTCATTGCTTGCGTGTACTGCGGCTTGGTAATGGCGGTTGAGAGGGACGCAGGGGGAGCAGGGTTGGCGGCGGCAGTGGCAGCCCCGGTCTTCTCCGCGTGCTTTTGGTCTTTGAGGGCAGCCAACAGTGAGCGGACGCGGATGCGGGCGGCACCAAGGTTGCTCACCTCGTCTATCTTGAGCACGGTGTATATCTTGCCGGCGGGCTCCAGTATCTCCTGCACCTGATCGGTGGTGATGGCGTCGAGGCCGCAGCCAAAGCTGTTGAGCTGGATGAGGTCGAGGTCGTTGCGTTGGGTGCAGTATTTGGCGGCGGCGTAAAGCCGCGAGTGGTACATCCACTGGTCAACAACGCGCAAAGGGCGCTCGGGCTTGATAAAGTGCGAGACACTGTCTTCGGTGAGCACGGCCAGGCCAAAGCCAGCCAAAAGCTCGGGGATGGCGTGGTTGATCTCGGGGTCGATGTGGTAGGGGCGGCCGGCCAGCACGATGCCGTGAGCCTTGTTGCGCTCCATCCAGGCGAGCGCCTCCTCACCGGCGTGGCGTATGTCCTGCTTGAAGCGCTCGTCCTCATCCCAGGCAAGATCAACGGCGCGCTTGACCTCTGCCAGCGTAGGTGTCGTGCCTTTGGCTTGGGGATGCGCCTTGAAGTAGGCCGTGAGCTCCTCGTGGATGCGGCGCGGCAGGATGTCTTGGCGGTCGTAGGGCAAAAAGGGATTAAGAAAGGCGGTCTGGGAGGCCTGCAGCTCTTCCACGTTGAGGTTGATGACCTCGGGATAGCTCACCACAACGGGGCAGTTGAAGTGGTTGGGTGAGCCGGGATCCTCCTGCCGCTCGTAGCGGATGCAGGGCATGAAGATGAAATCGACCTCCTTTTGCAGCAGGTCCATGATGTGCCCGTGGCTGAGCTTGGCGGGGTAGCAGACGGATTCGCTGGGCATCGACTCGATGCCAGCCTCGTAGGTCGCCTTGCGCGACTCGTCGCTGAGCTGCACGGCAAAGCCCAGCTCGGTGAAGAAGGTGTACCAAAAGGGGTAGTTCTCAAACAGGTTGAGCACGCGCGGGATACCCACCGTGGGGCGCGTGGCCTCGCTGGGCGCAAGCGGTGTGTAGGGATATGTGGCAGTGCCCTCAAAGAGCCGCTGCTTCTTGTAGGCAAAGAGATTGGGCAGATCGGCGTTGAGCGGCTTGATGCCCGCGCCCTTCTCGCAGCGATTGCCCGTGATAAAGCGCCGCTGCCTGCCGGTAGTAGGGTCGGCGCCAAAGCTGTTGATGGTGAGAAGGCAGTTGTTGGGGCAGAGCCCGCAGCGCGCCGTGGTATGTGTGGCGGTAAGCGCCGCGAGTGCCTGCGGGTCGAGCAGACTTGAGGCGGGGGAAGCCGCGAGTGCCTGGTTTGGCTCGTTGCCTGTGCACGCAGCGATCTGTTCAGGATGGCAGGCGGCTGCATGCCGATCCCGTGCGAGCAGCGCGGCACCATAGGCACCCATGGTGCCGGCGATATTGGGGCGCACGGCCTCGCGACCGAGCAGCTTCTCAAAAGCGCGCAGCACGGCATCGTTTAAGAAGGTGCCACCCTGCACGATGATGTTCTCGCCCACATCGCGGGGGTCGCGTATCTTGATGACCTTGAACAGGGCGTTTTTGATGACAGAGTAGCTCAGGCCGGCGCTGATGTCGCCAACGGTGGCTCCCTCTTTTTGCGCCTGTTTGACGCGCGAGTTCATGAACACCGTGCAGCGACTGCCCAGGTCAACGGGGCTTTTGGCGGCAAGCGCCGCCTGCGCGAACTCCTCTACACCCATTTTGAGTGAGACGGCGAACGACTCGATAAACGAGCCACAACCACTGCTGCAGGCCTCGTTGAGCATGATGTGGTCGATCACGCCGTCTTTGACGCGCAGGCACTTCATGTCCTGTCCGCCGATGTCGAGGATAAAATCGACGCCGGGCAGCAGCTCCTGTGCGCCCCGCAGATGCGCGATGGTCTCGATCTCGCCGGAGTCGCACTGCAGCGCCTCCAGCAGCAGGCCCTCGCCGTAGCCGGTCACCGTGCTGTGCCCCAAGGTAACCAGCGGCACTCCGCTTGCGTCAACGGGCAGTGCGGCATAGAGGTCGCCAACGGCATGTTTGGCGGCACCCAGCACGTCGCCTCTGTTGTTGGTGTACAGCTGCCAAAGCAGCTGACCCTCGCTGCCGATGAGGACGGCCTTGAAGGTGGTCGAGCCTGCGTCTATCCCCAAGAAAGCCGTACCGCGATAGTCTGCAAGCGAGGCTGACGGCACAGTCGCGCGCTCATGGCGCGCCACGAACCGCTCGTAATCGGCGGTATCCGCGAACAGTGGCTTAAGGCGCACAACTTCGCTGCCCTGCGTGTCGCCCAGGTTGCGCAGGCGCTCCGCGATCTGTGGCAGTGTGATGGGTGCGCCCTCGGCACCTGCCAGCGCCGCGCCGGCAGCCACGAAGAGGTGGGCGTTGGCTGGCTTGATGGTGGTCTCGGGCGTGAGGTCGAGTGTGAGCACAAAGCGCTTCTCCAGCTCGGGCAGATACTGCAAAGGGCCGCCCAGAAAGGCCACGGTGCCGCGGATGGGGCGTCCGCAGGCGAGCCCTGATATGGTCTGCGTCACCACGGACTGGAAGATGGATGCCGCGATGTCCTCCTTGCGCGCGCCCTCGTTGAGCAGCGGCTGCACGTCGGTCTTGGCAAAGACACCGCAACGCGACGCGATGGGATAGATGATGCTGGCATCGCGCGCCAGCACGTCCAAACCGCCGGCATCAGTGTTGAGCAAGGCGGCCATCTGGTCGATGAACGAGCCGGTGCCGCCTGCGCAGGTGCCGTTCATGCGTTGCTCGATGCCCTGATCGAAGTAGATGATCTTGGCGTCCTCGCCACCCAGCTCGATGGCGACATCAGTGTTGGGGATAAAAGCCCCCACCGCCGTTTTGGAGGCGATGACCTCTTGCACGAAGACAAGGTCGAGCCACTGTGCCAGCAGCAGGCCGCCGCTGCCGGTGATGGCAACGGTGAGGGGTGTTTCGCCAAAGTGCGCGGCCGCCTCGCCCAGCACCTCGGCGATGGTGGCGCGGATGTCGGCGTGGTGACGCTGATAATTGGAGAAGACCACGGTTTTCTCCCCGTCTAAAACGGCGAGTTTGACGGTGGTGGAGCCTACGTCGATACCCAGGTGCAGTGTCTCGCTCATAGCGCACCTCCTGTCAGGTCGATAGGGTCGCCGGGTTTGAGAAACATCACCGTCATGAGGATACGCGCCATCTCTTCAGAGCTTTCCGCCATGTCGCGCTCAAGCCAGCGTTGGATGAGTCCCAGATGCGCGGCGGCATAGTAGCTCACATAATACTGCACCAGCGGGCTGGGGTTCTCGCGATACTTTGTGTACAGCACCGCGGTCACGATGCGCGTGCATACCACGTCGCGCAGCTGCGCCTGGAAGGTCGCGTCGCCCTTGGGCCCCAGCAGTGCACGCAGTAGCACGCCATGCTCACGCAGCCGGTCGAACAGCTCGATGCTCACGGGCAAGGGCGTGCCAGCAGCTACGCTCAGAGCCAGCTCCTGCAACGTGGTGTCCTGTACCTTGCGTCCGATGACCTGCAAATCGTCGAATATCTCGGATTCAAAGCAGCGCAAGAGGTCGTCCTTGTCCTTGTAGTGGGCGTAGAAGGTCCCCCGGTTGAGGTCGGCCTTCTGTGTGAGGTCGCGGATGCTGAAGCCATCGAGCCCACGCTCGTCGATGAGTTGCGCAAAGGCGGCACGGAGCAAACGCTTGCTTCGCAAACACCGTCTGTCCTCAGGCGTATGCTCGGCAACCGCCATCTTGTCGTGCAGTACCACTTGAACCATATCATCTCCCAATACACTGCTATGCGGATAAGGTGCAGCCAAGGCAGAGCCAAGGTGCAGGCAATCCGACACAATGCGCGTTAACCAACAATGTGTCGGGTGACGTATTGTACGCAAAGGTTCGGGGTTTGTCACCGGATATTCAGCAGCCGGGCTGCGTTGTTGTACAGAATGTCAGCAAGTTCTTGTTCACTCAGCCCGATGGTCTTAAGTCGTGCGATGTTCTCCGCCTCGCTTTGCCAAGGTCCATCGGTGCCAAAAAGTATGCGGTTGCTGCCAAAATCGCGGATAAGGGCGAGCAGGTACTCATCCGGCATGAAACCCACCGAGTATGCGAGGTCAAGATAACCGGGCCAGCCACTCTTGAATTCGGGGAACTTCTGAAAGTTGGGGCGCCCACCCAGGTGTGCGAACACGAACCGCTCGTAATCATACTGCGCGAGCAGCGCGTCGAAATCCTCCTTGGAGCCACGGATTGCGTCGTAGTCCATGCCCGCGCCCGCGTGGAACACGATGATGAGCCCCTCTTCGATCGCCGCGTCATACAGCGGTCGCAGGCGCTTCTCCTGCGGCTTGAAGTTTTGCATGATCGGGTGTAGCTTGATGCCCGTAAAGCCGTCCTCTGCCGCCTGACGGATAACACCCACCGGATCCTTGTGCTCAGGATGCACCCCCGCAAAGGGAATAAAGCGCTCGTGCCCCAAGAACGGGCGCAAGAAGTCGTTGACCGTCTCAACCTGTGAGGGTTTGGTGGCAACACTGAGCAGTACGCTCTTCTCCACGCCGCTTTGATCCATATGCGCGAGCCAGCCAGCAACGGTGGCATCGGCAAAGATCTCGATGGGGAAGCGGCTGAACGCCTTAACCACGCGCGCTGCAAGCGCATCGGGATATACATGCACATGGAAGTCAATGATGGGCGTTGTGTGTTGCCCGACGATGATGCTCAAGATGAACGTCCTCCAAATCGCAGAAGTAAGCAGCAGGGCTCATGAGAAGCTACAGGGAGACACCATGACCAAACGGCACCCCCTAGGGTTGACTCCTATAGTAACGGATATAGATAAGAGAAACGCTTCCTTGTCTCAACTCTTGTCTCATTCTCCCATATAATTAAAAATATGAGGCTTTCGCGGGCATTTAAGTACATTAACTACATTAAGTACATTTTGAGTGATGTATGTCGGATCCACCAAGAGTGAGGCAGCCTGTGCTACAATGGCACGCAGCTGCGGGCTTCATGCTGATGAAAAGTCGGGCATCAAAGGGGTGGCAACATGAGAATGCAAAAGCGGCATCTACTTTCTCTGGGTATTGCATTGGTGTTGGTCTT
>JAITTM010000110.1 GCA_031286975.1 Coriobacteriales bacterium | reverse complement strand
GTGCTGATGGTAGCGGCACCGGCATAGGAGATAGCTCCGCCTGCGTCAGAGGTCGTGCCGCTCTTGAAACTGATGTTGTTAAGTACAGTTCCGGTTACCGGGGCATTAGCAGATAATTGGACAAAGGCGAATACCGTTGTGCCTTGTCCTTCCGGAACCGTATAAGAACCGCTGTGCCTCTCCCAAGCACCTGTCCCCTTTGCAGAATACACATAATAGGTATTGCCATTATACTCAATGGTCTGTAGCGTTCCGCCCATTCTATTGCCAAAGGCTCTATCTTGCGCTGTTGTGCCGTTTCCGATAGGGAGCTCGCTCGGCAGCCTGAACTGATTCACAATGTCGTTAAAAAAGCATGCGGTGTTCTGTCCGTAAGGGTAATCCCACGTATACGTTCCTTTATATACAGAAGATCTGGTAACAGTATAGCTCACTCCTGTCTGCCACCGCTTCGTTACACTTGGATCAGTTAAATAATCTGTTTCCTCGTTGATGGCGGGACCGATAATGACCGCTACATTAGATTGATTTGCAGTTCCGATTTGGTCTATCGACCACTCATAAATCTTGCCCGGCACAGTTGCAACCTCTTGATATATGGAGCTGGCCGAAGAAGCCGCCAACTCAACACCTTGAAAATATCCCGATACCCAGGGATTTGCTTGACCAAAAGGCATAGTTTGCTGGATTATTTTACCATGTCCAAAAGCTTCTGTTCCTTGCCCATGCGTTGAGTTCCAATAAGGCACCCATTTCTGAGTTTCTTGGGCGGCCGCCGGTAGCTCCAAAGGAACATAAATGTCATAGCCTGTTTGACCGTTTCTTATCCAAGTTCCATCTTCAAAGTTGCCATTCTTCAGCTCGTCCGCAAGCGTCCTGTCCACAATCTTCGCACACACAAACACCGTGTTTGCCGTCTTTGCCGTATAGCCATCCCTGTTGTTGGTGATCGTGCACCAATAGTAGTAGTAGCCTGTCTCAGTAGGCGTGGTGGTGACAAGTGTGGCCTTTGTCCCTGCTGGGGCGGGTATCAGTGCAGAGCCCGTGCCGGTTATCTCCGCAGAGCTCAGGGGTTGTCCGTCCGCATCAACGGCCACCGGAGCGTCAAACTTCTTGGATCGATGCCACTGATAGGTCAGGTATCCGCCGTCCGTACTGGACGCGTTGACATACATCCTGAGCTCCGCCGGGGCCAGCGCATAGGTCTGCTGGTCAGCAGGCTGCCGCACGATAGCAGGCGTCGCCGCATCATCTGCAAACGCAGAAACTGCCGGCAAAACCGGCAGCAGGGCAAGAGCAAGCAAGAGTGAGAGCGCGACAGAAAGAAGCGTGCGTGCCCCTGAACGCTGAGGCTGGGGCGTATGGTTGTTGGAGGCGTGCGCTGAAGCGTGCAAAACAGATCTGTGAAAATCTCGAGGCCGTGCCTTAAAGTGTTTTCCTGAGTGTCGAGGCGGCCGTAAGCTCAGTCGTTCCGTTTTAAGCGGAGAGCCCCCCCCCCAAGATTTTTTTCGCTCGTGGCCTTGAGCCTGCGCCCAAGCCACCTAAGCCGCATCATACCCTGCACGCGAACAACAGCCTTCATGAACCGCCCCTTTCCTTCTTTTCCTACCTCGATAAAACCCCGTGGAAGCACCCTGTATCGAATTCAAATTCCATCTGGTGTCCAACAAACCCGCACATTTTCTACAGATCTGGTTCAAATCTGGCTCATAGTACTGCTAAACGCCCCCACCCACAAGCCCAAAAACGCAAAAACCGCAAAAACCCCTTCTTGGTGTGATTGTGATTGTTGCCTTTGGGGGGCGCCTCGGGTCAGCCTTGGGTCAGCCTTGGGTCAGCCTCGGGTCAGCCTCAGGTCACGCCACGACCCAGTTGGTGATGTTGGGGGAACAGGATCAAAAAGAACTCACGGCATTCAGAACAGCAGGAGCTGGAGTGCGGGAAGGGTGATTGCGCTCAGACAGATGCTGATAAAGATCATCGTTGCCACAAAGGGGGTATCGAGCTTGTAGCGCTGTGACAGGACGAGCCCCAACATAACCACCGGCATGGAGGCCTCAAAGGTGACTATCTGTTGCGTGAGGCCGGAGCCCAGGAGCAGAAGACTCACCACAAAGGCGAGCAGCGGGGCGATAAGCAGGCGGATGATGCCGATGCCCAGTATGAGGCGCAGATTGCCAACAACCTTGCGCGGGCTGAGGCTGAGCCCCACCGACAGCATGATGAGGGGCGCGGTTGTTGCCGCGAGCATATCGATTACGTTTGCCAGCACCTCGGGGAGCACAAAGCCGCGCAGCACCACGGCGAGCACCAGGCCCCATACCGCTGGCATACGCAGCAGCTCGAGCAGCGGATTGAACCTCCGGCCACCCGATGAGCCGTAGTAGGCGGCAAGGGGGATGCCCACCAGCACCAGGCTTATCACCGTAACAAAGATGTCATAAAAAACGCTGGTGGGCATGGCGTTGGCACCAAATATCGCCAGCGTGAGCGGATAGCCGATATAGCCCGAGTTGGCAAAGGCGACGCAGAGCATCGTGGCGCCGGTCAGCGCTTTTGAAAGCTTGAGCAGCCTGCTGAGAAGCCAGGCCAACAGCAGGAGCACAGGAAGGATGATCCAGCCAGTCGCGACCACCTTGAGCAGGTCGAACGTGAACTCGGCTCCGTATATCGCGTTGAACACAAAGGCTGGCAGCGCCACATAGGTGATGATGTTGTTGAGGGGCTGGCTCGCTTCGCTTTTGACCACCTTGGTGGCACGCAGAACAAGACCGATGCCCACCAGAAGCGCAAAACCGAGCAGCGGTTCGAGATAGAACCAAAGCGAGTCAAACACGGTCTACTCCCCTGCCGCACTGCTACTGTTGGGATACCAGATGCCTTGGTCGGTGATGATGGCGGTGATAAGTGCGGCCGGTGTCACGTCAAAGGCGGGGTTATAGCTCTGCACGCTTGGAGGCGTGCTACGAAACCAGGCATCAAAGCTGTAGCCACCGCCCTTACGCGCGAGCAGCATCTGGTGGCCGCTCTTGAGCTTGAGCTCGCGCTCGCCCGTGGCGGTGAGCGCGTCAAGGGCGCGGGTCGAGGCATCGTCGGCGGGCAGGATGATGCCTGCTGCGGTAAAACCTTCGACCTCGCGCGCGTCGCGCTGCTCGATGATGATCTGGCTGCCGTCGGGCAGAGCGCTGTCGATGGTGGAGGTGGGCGCACAGACAAAAAACGGGATACCGTAGTGCCGTGCGAGAATGGCGAGCTGCAAGGTACCGATCTTATTGGCGGTGTCCCCATTGGCGGCGATGCGGTCGGCACCTACCAGCACGGCGTCCACCCAGCCCTTGGCCATGACGGTCGCCGCCATGTTGTCGCAGATGAGCGCATTGGGAACGCCCGTCACCATGAGCTCCCAGGTGGTGAGACGTGCGCCCTGGTTGAGCGGGCGGGTCTCCG
>JAITTM010000077.1 GCA_031286975.1 Coriobacteriales bacterium | reverse complement strand
AGATATTTTGGCGAGTACCAAGAAAAGATAGATTACACTACACAAACCATGCACTAAAAAGAGGTCGTTTTACCTGATAGATAAGGGCAAAACGACCTTTTCTGCTGCCAAAGTCAGGTGATAGCAGCAGCGGCACGCAGATGGTCTGCTCATTGCAGACAGTTTACCACTCAAGCGCGTGGTCGTCCGTACCGTCTTCACGCACCATCCTCAGGGCGCTATCCGTCCGACTCTCGTGATAGAACACCCAGCCTCCGGCCACGCAAAAATCCACAATTTCATGATCAACAACCACCTCATAGGTGCCAGAGCTGTCTATCACCACAAGTTGCCTGGCAATCGCGTCGATGGCAAAGACCCCATGCGACGTGGCGTTTATGTTGTAGCAGGGATTTGCATACAGCATCCGGTAGTCCGTGCCGTCGAGCTTGATGGAGGCCAGGACACCCGGCTCGTCGTCGTCAAAGTAGATGCGCCCATTGCAGACCGAGAGCCAATGCGCCGGCTTGTCATAGAGCAGCACGGACTCGCCTGTCGCCAGATCGAGGGCGTAGATGCGGTTGCCATCCATGGCATCCGAGTAATAGATGCGGCCATCGACGATGTTGAGGTAGTGCGCCTCGCTCAGGTCGCCTACCAAGGCGGGCTCGCTGCCGTCGGTCTTGACCCGGTAGATGTTGAGCTCGTCATAGGGGTCGGTGCAGTACAGGCGCCCGCTGTCAAAGTACATGCGCTCGGCATGCACCAGGGCAAAGGCGCTGCCCGTCCCAGAATCCAGCGGCAACTGGTTGATCGTGTGGTTTTCTCCAACAAAGTACAAGGTGTCCCTGTAGGCATTCAGCGCGCCGTCTGTCTTTCCGGAGGAGATTTGCCGCAGTACCGTGCCGCTTGTGTTCAGCTCCCAAAGACCGTCACTAGAGGCAACATAGATAGCATCGCCGTAGTCGCTCTCAACCGCATAGCCGCCGTTGTTGATATTGGCGTGCAGATTGCCTCCATAGTTGTAGTCGAACAACCAGCTGGTCGAGCCGATTTTTGGGTCTTCGATGCTGGAATAGCGTTTTTCTGGCTCACCCTGCCCAAGCTGCGGAGAATTCTCGAGCTCCCCTTTGTCGTCCTGACCGCTTCGTGCAGCTTGATTGGCCAGCAGGGGGTCGTCTGGCTCGTTGCTCTCGCCCCATAGCCCCATGCTCCACCAAAGACCTATGCCGAGAATAACAAGCAGCACCACGCCCGCCACCGCCCCGGCGATGATGCGCGCACGCCGATTCGCAAACGAGTCGATGCGTCGCAGCACCTGCCCCACATCCTTAAAGCGATCATCGGGGTCGAAGGCGATGCATTTCTCGATAAGGGAACGCAGTTGTGGGTCGTGGATGCGCTTCTCAAGTTCACGTCGGTCGGGTGAGCCGGTGGCGAGGTAAATCAGGACGATGCCCAATGCGTAGATGTCGGTCTGCGGCGAGGACTGCGCATAGCCATACTGCTCGGGCGGAGCGTAGGGCAGGGTGCCAAAGTAGTGCGTGTCCGATTCGCTCCCCTCCTTGAAGGTGCGAGCGATTCCAAAGTCCGTGAGTCCCAGGCTGCCGTCCGGGCATAGGATAATGTTCTGGGGCTTGATGTCGCGGTGGATAACCGGAGGCTGCTGTGCGTGCAGATAGCCGAGAAGGGTGCAGAGTTGGCGGGCGATGGCATAAATCTGGCCAGGTTGCATCACAGCTTTGGCGATGACCTCGTCCAGCGCCTGGCCCTCGAAATACTGTCGCGCCAAGTAGCTGCGACCGCCTTGCATGAAGGTTCCGTAGGTCTTGGGAATGCCGGGAAAATCAAGTGTGGCGAGAATGGCGTGTTCGCTGTCCGCCCGCTGGCTCGCGTCGAGGTCGGAGGCACGCAGGATGGCACGCCCGCCAGTGCGCTTGTCGGTGACGAGGTAGACTTCTTTGGCTCCCGAGTGCTTAAGGCAGCTCTCGGGCTCAAAGACAGCCAAAAGCTCCGATGGCCAACCGGAGTCCGCCACCGCCTCCCGTAGCGCTTCTTTGTATGAACCAAGGAAGGCCTCTGCGTCGCCCATACAGATCCTCTCGTGCAGCTTTTGCTCCACCTTTGTCCAAGCCATTCTACCACTGAGTCGCATCGATCCCCCTCACAGAGACGGCAATCATAAAATTGTAGGGCTGATGGGTGCCAAGGCGGTCTGCTCAGTGCAGACAGTCCCTGTGCAAGGTATGTGCGACACCCTTCGCATCTTGCCTCAAGATAAAAAGTACTCACACTACGCCGCTTTGTGAAGCAGGCGCCGCTCGGGTATACTTCCCACCGGTGATGTTTTACTGTTCCTTATATATTAAGGAGACCGAGGATGTCGGAGCAGCAAGGCGATAGGGGCACCCAGCCGCAGGTGCCACAGCCAGCACAGCCATCAGCGCAACCGCCAGCGCAACCACCCATCTTGGACACGCAGGCGATGCTGAATCAGCTCAAGGGGGAGGTCTTTCCCAATGAGGCCTTTAGCTCCTTTCTCGACCCTGACATCCGTGATTTCTTTGATGAGCTGTTCTTGGCAACCGGGCTTTCGCGCAGTGCGGTGATCCGCGATGCCACTATCTCGCGCACCTACGGCTACCAGATTATGGACGGCACCCGCATAGGAAAACGCGACTACTATCTTGCCATCGCCTTTGCCATGCATCTTGATCTGCGCACCACGCAACGGATGCTCGCCGTGACTTCTGCCGGATCGCTGCACCCCCTCATCAAGCGTGATGCCGCGCTTATCTTCGCGCTCAATCACGGCTATGACAACCTGCGCCTCTATGAGCTCATGAGAGAGACGGGGCTTGCTCCTCTGGATACTGGTGTAGAAGGCGTGTAGGCAGCGTGTCGCGCTGCCAGACGTGACGCGGCGGTTGACGTGCCGCACTGTCAAACGTGTTGCGGCGACAGGTTCTCTTGAGGCCATGGAGCCGCGCCTGTCCTCGCCGCCTTTCTTTCGGACAGCTGACGTTTGCGTGTGTTTTCCATTAAAACGGCGCGTGCGCCTGCACTCTGTGGTAGAGTTATCAAGCGAAGGTATGGACACCACCAGAGGTGCCCATGGGCACTGTCCACACAGCAGAGAAAGCGCACAACATGGCAGGATTCTTCTCGAAACTCCTTTCCGCGGGCGAAGGTAAGCAGCTCAAGGAATTCGAATCGATCGTCAGCACCGTCAACAGCTTCGAAGTGAAGATACAACCCCTGAGCGATAGCGAACTCGCCGCACAGACAACGCGGTTCCGTGAGCGCTTTGAAGCGGGGGAGAAGCTCGATGCCCTTCTCCCCGAGGCATTTGCCACGGTGCGAGAGGCTTCGATGCGCGTCTTGGGGATGCGGCATTTCGATGTGCAGCTCATCGGTGCCATGGCGCTTCACGCCGGGCAGATTGCCGAGATGAAGACCGGTGAAGGCAAGACCCTCGTATCGACGCTGGCAGGCTATCTTAACGCCATTCCCGCCAAGGGCGTGCATGTGGTGACCGTCAACGACTATCTGGCCAAGCGCGACAGCGAGTGGATGGGGCAGATATATCGCTTCTTAGGGATGAATGTGGGCATCATCCAAAACGGCATGAAGTCTGCAGCCAGGCTGCCGGAGTATCAGGCTGACGTGACCTATGGCACCAACAGCGAGTTCGGTTTTGACTACCTGCGCGATAACATGGTCTCGCGCCCCAACGATCGCGTGCAGCGCGGTCACGGTTTTGCCATCGTCGACGAGGTTGACTCCATCCTCATCGATGAGGCGCGTACGCCGCTCATCATCAGTGGCTTTGGCACCCGTGCGGCAGAAACCTACAACAAGTTCGCCCGCGTGATCCCCAACCTGCGCAACATCAGCGATTTTGAGATGGACGAGGCCAAGCGCACCATCGCCACCACCGAGAGCGGCCTGCGCAAGGCCGAGACCTTGCTGGGGGTCGATGACATCTACTCGGATCCCTCCGGACAGCTGGTCAACCATCTGCAACAAGCGCTGCGCGCGCAGTTTCTCTTCAAGCGCGACGTCGACTACGTAGTGGTGGACGGCGAGGTCAAGATCGTCGACGAGTTCACCGGCCGCATCATGGAGGGTCGTCGGTATTCCGAGGGACTGCATCAGGCTCTGGAGGCTAAGGAGCGTGTGCTGGTGCGCGAGGAGAACCAGACACTGGCTACCATCACCTTGCAGAACTACTTCAGGCTCTACGAAAAACTCAGCGGCATGACCGGTACCGCCATGACCGAGGACGGCGAGTTCCGCCAGATATACAAACTGCCCGTCATGGCCATCCCCTCAAACCGCCCCGTCATCCGCGAAGACCGCAACGACCTGGTCTATCGCACGGTTGAAGCCAAGTTCAGCGCTGTTGCCGACGACATATCGCGGCGCCACGCAAAAGGTCAACCGCTGCTGGTGGGCACCGTCTCCATCGAGAATTCGGAGCGTCTCTCGCGCCTGCTGGACAAACGCGGCATCGCCCACGAGGTTCTCAACGCCAAGCACCATGAACGTGAGGCGCATATCGTGGCGCAGGCTGGGCGCCTGGGCGCGGTGACCATCGCCACCAACATGGCGGGACGCGGTACCGACATCCTGCTTGGCGGCAACGCGGATTTCCTCGCCGAGGAGCTCTTGGTCAACCAGGGCATCGAGCCAGGTGAGGCCACTGAGCAACAACAAGCCAAAGCTCTTGAGAAGGCCGCGGCAATCACCGCTGAGGAGCACAACGCCGTGAAAGCCGCTGGAGGTCTGTGCGTCATTGGTACCGAGCGCCACGAAGCGCGGCGTATCGACAACCAGTTGCGTGGTCGCGCCGGTCGCCAGGGTGATCCCGGCTGCACCCAGTTCTACCTCTCACTCGCCGACGATCTCATGCGTCTGTTTGGCGGCGACCGCATGGAACGCATCTCGAACATGATGCAGCGCACCAACATGCCCGATGACATGCCCATCGAGGCGGGCATGGTCTCAAAGGCTATCGAGAGCGCCCAGCGTCAGGTCGAATCGATGCACTTCGATGCCCGTAAACACGTGCTGGAATACGACGACGTGATGAACCGCCAACGTGAGGCTATCTATAAGGAGCGCAACGCCATTCTCGACGGCAAGGACATCCACCAGCGCGTGCTAGACATCATGGGTGACACGGTTGAGAAGGCCGTTGCCGAGTACGCCAACGGTGTGAGCGACGACTGGGATTGGGAGGGCCTCAAGGCCTGGCTGGACGAGTTGACCGGCACAAAGAAGCTCGACCCCCGCGAGCTGCCCCATAACGATGACGAGACGGTTTTGAGCGAGCAGCTCTTCAACTACCTTGAGGGCGTGTTTCTCGAGAAGCAGGAGACCATCGGTGACGAGCAGATCAAGAAGCTCGAAGCTCAGGTTATGCTGCGCAGCATGGATTCGCGTTGGATGAACCACCTGCAAGAGATGGACTACCTTAAATCGGGCATTGGTCTGCGCGCCTTTGGCCAGCGCGACCCCCTGACGGAATACAAGCAGGAGGCGCATCTTGCCTTTGGCGAGCTGCGTGACTCGATGTACGAGGACTACCTGCGCACCCTGTTGCGCATACAGATCGTGGTGCCCGAGGAGCAGCAGTCGTCGCAGCTGGCAAACGCCAAGTTCTCGGGGCCCTCGGAGGACGTGCCCTCGCTCATGGCCGACGCGCGCAGGCAGGCGCAGCAGCAGCGCGCCCAAGCAGCGGGCGACGGGCGACCCCAGCCTGGGCAGGGCAAGGCACCTACGGTGGTCAAGGATAAGGACGACCCCTTTGCCAACG
>JAITTM010000090.1 GCA_031286975.1 Coriobacteriales bacterium | reverse complement strand
CTCTATCAGGAGTATCCGCTTTTGGCCACGACGGGGCGGCGTATCCCGGTCTATTTTCATTCTGAGCATCGCCAGCTGCCCTGGTGTCGTGAGCAGTGGCCTGTTCCCCGTATGGAGATCAATCCTGCCGACGCGGCCAAACTGGGCCTTGAGCAAGGCGATTGGGCATGGATCGAGACTCCGCATGGCAAGATACGCGAGGTCGTCGACATCTATTATGGCATCGGCGAGGGTGTGGTGAATCTGGAGCACGCCTGGTGGTTCCCTGAGCTCTCCGCGCCGAATCATGGTGAAGAGCTGTGTAACTGCAACCGCCTGCTTGACCCCGAGAACGTGGATCCCATCATGGCGTCGCCCTTGATGCGCGGCTTTGCGGTGAAGGTCTACAAGGCTACGCCGGATAACAGCCCCTTTGGCAATCCCGTGCCCTGTGATACCGACGGTACGCCCATCATCACTGACTCCTCTGACCCACGCCTGAAGGAATGGTTGCCTGACTATTCATTGAACGGGAGTGATGCGTAATGCAAAACGCTATAGTTACTGACCTGAATCGCTGTGTTGGATGCCTTGCCTGTAGCGTTGCCTGCAAAGCCGCCAACGGCGTTCCGGTGGGCTCCTTCTGGAACAAAGTGCTCCGCATCGGCCCTAACCCCAAAAGCCCCGGCGCACAGTGCCCCGATGTTGAACTGTACTTCCTGCCCTTGGGCTGCCAGCACTGCTACGCGCCCCAATGCGTCGAGGTCTGCCCAACCGGTGCCTCGCAAAAGGTGGCAGACGGCACGGTGCAGATCGACAAATCGAAGTGCATCGGCTGCCAATTCTGCGTGATGGCCTGCCCCTACAATGTCCGCTATCTGAATGAGGAAGAGAAAGTCGTGGAGAAGTGCACGCTCTGTGAGCAGAAGATCGAGCAGGGTCTGTTGCCGCAGTGCGTTGACCAATGCAGTGCCCGTGCACGCTTCTTTGGCGATATTGAGACCGGCATCGAGAACCTGGAAGCGCCGGGTGAGCCGGAAGACTTTGGTGAGGACACGTCGTATGAGGCGATGAAAGTAACGCGGGTGAAGCTAGGCGACAACGTGAAGCCCTTCACGCAGGAGCAGGTCTACCGCCTGCCCGACGTGGGCAACAAACCGTCCTTTGCCTATATCCTGCGCAACCGTACCTGGAGAGGGGGAGAGTAAGCATGGAAGTACAATGGTCCTTGATTGGTTTCACCCTCTTTGTGGCACTGGGCGCAGGGCTCTTTGCCTTGCAGGGGATACTGGCGGTTTTGGGCAAGGGAGCAAAACTCCAACTGCCCGCCCTTATCACCGCCTTTATAGCCATCGTCGTAGGGGGCGTCTTCTCCTTTACGCATCTACAGCATTGGGACAGGGCCTTCAACGGCTTTGGCAACATCACCTCCGGCATCACCCAGGAGCTTATCGGTATCGTGGTGGTCGTGGTGGTCATGCTTGTGTATCTTGTATTGCTCCGCAAAGGCGAGCTACCCAAATGGGCAGGTATCATGGCTGCCATAGCGGGCTTGGCTCTGGTCATCGTGATGACGACCTCCTACCTGATGCCGGCTCGTCCGGTGTGGGCGACCCCGGCGCTGTATCTGTTCTACATGGCGCAGGCCTTTGTTGCCGGTGGGGCGGCGCTGTGGCTTGCGGGCTCCGCCGTCAAAGCCGATGATTCGCAGTTGATAGCAGCTCGTCTCACCGCAATCGGCGGTGTGTTGGTCATCGTGTCGATAGTCGCGTATGCCGCCTACATCTCAACGGTGCAGTTCGCCGAGGTGGGCAACTACTTTGACCCAACACATCCCACCAAGGCGATGACCGATCCATCCGCCTATATCACCCAGCTTATCAGTGGTGATCTGGCTCTCTATTTCTGGGGTGCCCTTATCGTGGGTGGCGTGATTCCTGCTCTGCTTGGCCTCCTTAAGTGGAGCAAGGCCGAGGGTGGTTTGCCCTGTGCCGCTGTGGCGCTGATTGCGGCTCTTGCCGGTGGCGCCGCCTTCAGGGTCGCGCTGTACGTGCTGGGCGGAAGTGTCTTTATCTTCTACTAGGCCGCGCAAGGGTTGCCCTGGCCTTGCGTATTGGTAGGCTCAGGCATCCCTGTCAAGCAACTTCGGGCATCCCTCAACAGGGGATGCCCGAAGCAACGCGTGGTATGCTGGTAGTCTGTTGCAGTCTTACTGAAACAGACTACTGGTGGCTACTGGTGTCTCCAAAGAAAGGGAGCGTTACGCTATGGAGCAGGATTCCCCTGAAGTGCCCACACTGTCCTTCGACGCAGTCGATGACGGTTACGACCCTCTCGTCGACCTTGAGATCGATGACGAGGATCTCGACGAGTCGGATGGCCAACAAGGGCCGAATACAGCAGTCCAGGCAAAGATGCTGTATGCCACACGGGCGGCGGATCGCCCTGTAGCGCAGCGCATCGATGATTTGTTTACTGCCTTTGCGCAGAGACGCCGCGTACTGCTTGCCATCCTGGGGTTCTTGGATGAGCCCAGGCGCTCTGATGCGCTGGAAGAACGGGTGAGGGAGCTGCAGCAATACGATGTCTCGGTGTATTCCGGCTATAACTACTCGATGCTCCTCGAAGAGGCGGGAGCCATCAAGAAGGTGAACGAGGAGGGTGCCGATTTTGATGATGAGGCGGAGCAGTTGCCGGACATCATAGAGATCGACGGCATTGAATTTTATAAGCCGACCGATGGCAAGCAGGTCTTTTGGCGCATTACAACCGAGGGGCGCGCCTATCTTGAGACCGACGACCCCTTTGATCGTCTGGCAGGGCTCATCGCAGACGATCAGCAGTATCAGGCACTCTATAAAAGGCTGCTCGAGTTTTGCGACAACGAGGTGGGGCGCACCGCCACCGAGCTGGCGCAACTCATCGACAACGACCCGCTTGTGCAAAACCCCCGCAGGTACTTCTCATACTTCGCAAAGAGGCTGGAGGATTGCAGCGCGCTGTACTGGTCACAGAAATGGCATACCTCCGAGCTGGGCAGGAAGGGTCTTAAGCTGCTGTTCTCCCAAAATGACGAACCTCAATCTGGGGAGAAGACCGAGCAATTGACGGGAGGCGAAGAGCTGTGACACATGAACAGAACAACGAGGTGGCAGCGCAAACCGGCAGTGAGGACGTTGCTGTTTCTGAGTTGCTGGCAGTGCTCAGCCAGCGCTCGGCTACCTATACGCTGCTCTCCCGTCTGTATCGGCAGGAGATAGACCAAGCGCTCCTTGATGAGTTGCACGGAATGCTGTATCCCGCAAAAACCGGCGACGATAACCTTGATACCGGCTACCTCTTTATCGCAACCTTTCTGTCGAACCTCTGGAGCGGCTCGCTGCAGGATCTGAAAATCGATTTTGCGCGCTGCTTTTTGGGGCATGGTGTCGATAGCTACTCCGCCGCCTACCCCTACGAATCGGTCTACACCTCGCCAAAACGCCTCATGATGCAACATGCCCGCGATGAGGTGCTGGCGCTGTATCGTGCCCAGGGAATCGAGAAGACCCCTGACTGGAAAGAAGGGGAGGACAGTCTAGCGCTCGAGCTGCAATTCGAGCGCATCCTCGGCGACAGAACCATAGAGGCCCTGTTGGCTGGCGATCAAGCGAAGGCGGAGGCATTGCTCCAGGCACAGTTCGATTTTCAGAGGGACCATCTGATCTCATGGGTTCCCCTGTTGGTGCGGGATATGAAGCGCTTTGCCGAGACAAAGTTGTATCTTGGCCTTGCCTACCTTACCGAGGGTTTCTTGCAGACGGATTACCAGTTCTTGAAGGATCTGGTCTTTGAGCACGAGGGCGCCTGAGATGACGGAGCCAGCGCGTTTTTCCGGGGAGGTACCGATTATGAGCGAAATGCGTGAAAATCGAGCGAAGCGTATACCAATACGTGAGCGAGATTTGAACGTATTTAGCCTTAATCAGTGCCTCCCCGGGCAGGCAAAGCTCTTCTCCGGCGCGGCATACACGGGCAAAACCCAGAAGTTGCTTGGGGAGCTTGAAAACCTGCTGCAAGAGGGGGTTGCCCCCGCTGA
Organism: Coriobacteriales bacterium; assembly: GCA_031286975.1. Lineage (GTDB taxonomy): Bacteria > Actinomycetota > Coriobacteriia > Coriobacteriales > UBA8131 > JAITTM01. The sequence goes on along the minus strand of JAITTM010000090.1, from coordinate 5,219 downwards.
AATGCTGGTGCTTTGTGCAACGCCAGCGGCTGCGCAGAACCTGAGTGCCCGCCTTCAGGCGCAGCGTCCGGGTGCGCAGGCGATAGAGGTCACAACGCCCCAGGCCTTCTTTTTTGGCCTCCTGAATAGTGACGCCGCGCGCGTCGCAACGGGCAGGAAGGCGCGGCTGCTCCTGCCGTTTGAGTACGATTTCTTTTTGGAGGATCTGAAAACAAGCGGGATCCGCCCCAAGCGGCTGCGTGAGATACTCAGGTTCTTCTACAGGGGCCTCAGTGAGCTGGCAGACGACGAGCCCGACTGGCTTATCACTAAAGAAGAGCGCGAGCTGTTCAGCCTGATACAGGCCAACCTCGCCTTTAGTGCTGCCATCCTTGAACCAGAGCTGGCAAATCTCGCACTCAAGTACCTTAAGAGTAGCCCCCAGGTTTTGGAGAAGGCCAAAAGAACCGCGGTTCTCGTGGACGACTTCCCGCTGCTTTCGCGTGCCTCTCAGGTTGCCTCCTGCCTGTTGGCGCGGAAATACCTCGTTTTGACGGCAGGGCAGGAGGTTCCCCACGCGACCTATGAATCCTATCCCTATCCAGATGGCATAGACGAGTTTATCGCGGCGTTTCCGGCTGTTGTTCATACCCGTCTCACGGGGAGCTATTCCTGCTGCTCTGCCGCAAAGGCCAGCCGTGCCCTGCTGCGTGAGCAGGATGCCGTCCCCTCGGCCGTCCCCTCAGCCGCCCCCTCACCAGCGACCCCACTCGTCCCCTCGGCCACCCCCTCGGCGGCGACCCCTCAAGAATCCGTCAATTTGCTCTCGCTCCAGTGCCTGGAGGCTGAAACTCCCCACGATGAACTCACACAGGTTGCCGATGAGGTCGCGCGGCTGACGCAAAACGGTGTCTTGGCGAGGGATATCCTCATCGTTGCCCCGCATGCCGCCTGGGCGCGCAACATCCTGCGCCAGCTTGCAGCACGGAGTGTGCCCGCTCAGATGCTTCCGGACGCGCGCTTTCTCAGGGGCGACATACGCGATACGGAGAAGAGCTTCAGCGCGCGTTTTCTCACCCTGCTCAACCTGCTGGCTGACCCCACAGACGCGGTTGCCTGGCGTTGCTGGTGCGGCTTTGGCGATTATCTGACCAATAGCAACGGGCTGCGCTCCCTGCGAAACCTTGAGCAGTTCTGCGCAAAGACATTCGATGCTGTGGTGGAGACGGCGGTCTTGCCGTCAGCGGAGCTGGACGGGCCTGACGCACTTGCCAGTATCCAGCGTATCACTCATGCGCGTGACGTTGCACGTGCGCTCATGGCTCGCTTGGGCGCGCTGGCTGGGCAGGACCTTTTGGACGCCATCGCACAGGAGCTTGGCGGACCAGATGCCCAGGTGCCAGAGGGGATACAGATTCTGGTGGCAGCTGCTCAAGACGGCGGAGAAGGCATGAGCGCGGTGGCACTGGCCCGTCATTTGCGGCATCAGTTGGAGTTTCCGACCTATGGCGCGATTGACGTGGTGCGAGTCGCCGCGTATGGGGACGTTGTGGGAATGAACCCGCGACATCTGTTCTTGACTGGTTTTGTTAACGGATTCTTTCCGCGGTATGACTATTTTGATGCAACGCTCCTGTCGGTCGAGAAACGGGAGAAGCGCCACAGGGAGGACACCGATACCCTCGCAAGCATCGTTGCCAAAACGAGCGACACCCTGCATGTCAGCTCCTTTAAGACCCTCGACCCAACAAGCGCCGAGCGTCTTGGTGTGGTTATCAACCGCATCGTCTTGGAGAAGGGCATACGGGTAGCAAAAACCGAGCCCAGCATCTTTTTGGGGCTTATCTCGGCTTGAACTGTACACAGGGCTGCCTGAAGGCACTGCCCCAAGGGTCTGGATCTTGGGGACGGCAGCACGCGACCAAGGAGTGCGATGACATGACTGGAGAGAAGAAGACCTCCCTTTCGCGGCGCTCGTTTGCGCTGGGAGCAGGCGGAGCGATAGCGCTGCTCGGTCTGGGTGGCACGCTCAAGTTGGTGGGCAGCGAGCCAGTCTGCCGCCCTCCCGGTGGTCAGGATGAGGATGCCTTCATCGGAGCTTGCCTGCGCTGTGAGAAGTGCCGCGAGATCTGCCCCAACCACGCACTTATCCCCACCCGCATCGAGCAGGGGCTTCTTAACGCGCGCACCCCCACCTTCGATTTCAAGAAAGGCTGGTGCGATTACTGCGCAGAGGCGTATGAGGGCATACCGCAGTGTGTGGCCGTCTGCCCCACCGAGGCACTCAGGCTGCCCGCTGATGCCACCCCGGAGACCGTGATTTTGGGCAAGGCGTTCATCGTTGAGGAGTGGTGCTTGGGCTGGCAGTTGCGCGGTTGTCGCCGCTGTCTTGACGAGTGCCCCTATGAGGCCATTGAGCTTGATGCCTACGATCGCCCCGTGGTGATTGCCGAGAAGTGCAACGGTTGTGGCAAATGCGAGTTGGTCTGCATCTCGATGATGGGCGGCTCACTGTATCGGGGAGCCACCGACCGCGCCATCACCATCAAGCCCGCCGAGACGGTGGAGCAGCTGCTTAAGGAGCAGACGGGCGGAGGTGCGGCATGAAGCGCTTAAAAGCACAGACATTGCGCAGCATCAGCATCGCGGTTATCGCCGTGCTGGTCACCATCGGCCTGGTAAGCACCGGCGGCATCGGCACCCTCTCGGCCCTCGGGTATAACGCCATCGCCGCCATCTGCCCCTTGGGCGTGTTGGAGACGCTGCTGGCAAGCAAGCTCTTTGTTCCTCGCGCCCTGATCTCACTGCTCGTTCTGGTCGTTCTCATCATCGCGCTCGGTCGCGTGTTCTGTGCCTGGATCTGCCCGGTTTCGCTTATCCAACGCTGGTTTCCAGGGCGCAAAAAGCGGCAAAAGGAGCTCGAGAGTTCCATCGAGCAGGTAACCATTCAGGCCAACGAGCTTGAAGAAGACCCCTGTGGAGAAGACCGGGCACCCACACCCGCCGCTGCTCCCATACCCGTCGCCATACCCGTCGTCGCCGCTCCCATACCCGCCGCCACGCCCGCCGCCGCCGCTCCCACGCCCGCCGCCTCAACCGCAACAGCCGCCGCCCCACAGCCCGCCCCACAGCCCGCCGATTGCACGCCGAGCGCCTGTGCCAACTGCGGCACAGCGACCAGGACGCTCTGTGGGCACGGCAAGCCCAACAGGCTCAAGCTGGATTCACGGCATGGCGTTCTCGCAGGCTCCCTGTTCTCGGCTGCTCTCTTCGGGTTCCCCGTATTCTGTCTCGTCTGCCCTGTCGGGTTGACCTTTGCCACCGTTCTCATCGTGATGCGGCTCTTCACCGACGGCGATGTCACCATCACCTTGCTGGTCTTTCCTGCTATCCTGATCCTTGAGCTGCTCGTGTTTCGCAAGTGGTGCGCCAAGCTGTGTCCGATGGGAGCGCTGTTCTCGCTCATCTCAGGTGCAAACCGCTTCTTCAGGCCCAAGGTCGATAACCGTAAGTGCCTGGTCACCGCCAAGGGTATCGACTGTACGGTGTGCCAGAAGGCCTGTGCACGGGAGAACATCGATCCACGCAGACCGGACACCTCTGCAGGCGCGCTGGCCGACTGCACCAAGTGCCGTGACTGCGCCGATGCCTGCCCGGTTGGCGCCATCAGCTTTCCTTTGCTGAGTCGGCCTGACCGCAGCAGCTCACGCTCCGCAAAGCAGGAATCGCCGCAAAGCTGATTGGCGGCACCCTGAACGAAGAAACGAGGTCGTATCCGCATGGTGAATATCAGCTCGCTCATCCAGACACTCGATGCACTTGAGGGTCTTGCCATCACGGTGCATCAGGAGCGCTGCGTCGTGACACGCAACCGCAACGCATCCTGTCGCAACTGTGCGGATGCCTGCACATCCGGTGCAATCGCCCTTTGGGACAACCAGCTCGCCATCACCGCAGATCTCTGCATCGGCTGCGGCACCTGTGCCACGGTCTGTCCCAGCTCCGCCCTGGAGGCGCACAACCCCAGTGACGCGGAGCTCATCAGCTTTGCATGCGCCGTCGCCCGTGAAAGACAGGCCACGCCCGTCTTTGCCTGTAGCCCGCTTCTGGCAGACCATGAAGATGCCTACGATAAGAGCCTGGTTGTCGAGGTTGGCTGCCTGGGGCGCCTGCATGAATCCGAGCTCATCAGCCTGGCTGCGCTGGGCATCCCCGCGGTGATCTTTGCGCACACGGCCTGCGATGCCTGTGCAAACAAGCAGGGTAAAGCGACGTATGACCTGGTCAAGACAAGCACCAACACCTTGTTGCAATCCTGGGGCCACGATACGATAGTCCATCTTGAAGAAGGCCTGCCAAAATACGTGCGACTCTCGGGCGCGCGTGCAAAGGCGAGCGAGGATGTTGATGGCCTCTCGCGGCGGGATTTTCTCTCCCAGATAAAAACGGGTGCCAAAACGATGGCCGCAGACGTTGCCTCAAGCACGATCCTGGCTGAGCAACAGCCCAAGGGCGAGGCAAAACCCCTCATAAAGGTCATGCAGGACGGCACGCTTCCTCACTTCATCCCCAACCGTCGCGAGCGGCTGCTGGATCACTTGGAGCGTTTGGGACATCCCGTTGTGGACGTGCTGGATACGCGGCTGTGGGGGCAGGTCGCGATCGATTTGGCACTTTGCAACTCCTGCCGTATGTGCGCGACCTTCTGTCCCACCGGTGCCATCTATAAATTCGATGATACGGACGGCAGCTTTGGGGTCGAACACTACCCCGCGAGCTGCGTGCAGTGTCATCTGTGCCAGGATATCTGTCCAACCGATGCTCTGACGCTCAGCTCAGCGGTCTCTCTCAAGGAGCTCGTTGAGGGTGCCATAAAGCGCCAGGTGATGCAGCCGGTTATCAACGCGGGCGGGCAACCCCACGCCATTCTCAATGCGATGAAGGAGCTCCTTGGTGGCGGGCAGGTTTACGAACGCTGACGCTTTGCTGTAGCACGCCTGCTTTGTTATAGTAGTCACCATTGTATTCACGATAAAAAAGGAGCGCGGATGGCCTCATTCAAATACAAGCGTGCCCTGCTCAAACTCTCGGGTGAAGCACTGGCGGGGGATCAGGGCTTTGGTATCGACCCCACGGTCATCAGTGGTCTGGCGCAGCAGATCAAGCGCATCAAGGCGCGCGGCATCGAGCTTGCCATTACCGTGGGCGGCGGCAACATCTTTCGCGGCATGGCCGCCAGC
>JAITTM010000026.1 GCA_031286975.1 Coriobacteriales bacterium | reverse complement strand
ATGAGATTGGTGACAATGGCGGGCAGCACGATGAAGATCACCACACCCAAAAGCAGACCGATGATCATGCTGACGGTCATGATGCCCTTGGGGATGCCGTTGTCAGCGGGAGCGGGTGCGGAGGCGGCGGGGGCAGAGGCGGGAGCGGATTCGCTCGCAGCAAGCGCGGTAGGAACGGGGGTGGTAGGCTCGGCGGTGGGCTCGGGCTGAGCAGGGTGGCCAGCGGCAAGCTCATCGGCGGCGAAAGCGGGCGCGGCGGGGTGGCCAGCAGCAAGCTCATCGGCGGGAGTGAGTGGCTCAGGCAGAAAATCCCCGACCTTCTCCCCGTCTTGGTGGTGCTCTTCCTCCTGCTGCTCTTCGTCCTCATCGAAATCGAAGGCGTGCTCGGCGGCGATCTGGAGCGCCTGGTAGCCCAGGGCAAGCGACTCGACCATGGCGGTGCAGCCACGCACGAGGGGTTTGTACATCCAGGAATTCTTGTCCCTGCCACTGACAAGGTCGTGTTCTTCGAGGTAGATGTTGCCACTGGGCTCACGCACGGCAACCGCCCAGTTGTACTTGCCGCGCATCATGATGCCCTCGATGAGCGCCTGACCGCCCACGTGCGTCTGGCAGACGACACCCTCGGTCTCGCGGGCACGCGCCGCATCGGTTTTTGGGCTGAGCGGTGCCTTTAAAACGGCCTCACCCTCGCTTTTCAGTGTCTTGATTGTCTTGCTCACGGGCGCACGACTCGCTCAAACGGCTCGCCGCAGCTCATCTTGCCCTCGGTGCAGGGGCCACGGCGGCAGGCGGCACCCGCGTCCATGAAGATGAAGGGAGCGGTTGGCTCCACCAGCTCAAGCATCCTGCTGGCGAGCTCCTGTATCTCCCACTGCGCGCGATGGCAGCAGCGCAGCTCAAAGAAGTGGAGCAGTTCGCGGATGTTCATCGTGATGGCTATCTTGGTCACGCAGGCGTTGGGCAGCACGTAGCGGGCATCCTCAGCGGGCACACCCGCCTCGACCAGCTGCGCATAGGTTGCATAGGCACAGTCGATAGCCGTATCAAAGAGGCTTAGGGTCTCAGGATTGCCCGCGATAGAAGATGGCAGCACGACATCTGGCTCGTCGCCAAGGGTCACGTAGCGCTGGCTCTGCTGGTTGAAGCTCGCGATGCGGTGGCGCACCAGCTGATGGGTCAGCGCGCGGCTCACGCCGTCAACCGCAAAGGTATAGGAGGCATGTTCTAAGGTGGAGAAGTGCCCGCTTCTCATGATGGTGGCAAGCACGCTTTCGATGCGTGCGGCATCTAGGCTCTCCATAAGTTCAGCGGCACCGATGGGTGCGTAGCAGAGCCGTGCGGCTGTGGCGACTGCGCGCTGCGGATCAGGTGTGTGGTACAGCAGAGTCACATGCATGGGCTTCTCCTCTGAGCTGCGTGCAATCGGTGTGGTTTGCAGTGTAGCTTGCCGAGCTTCCTCGATGGATAAAGGATACCAACACGTCACAAAAACAGGAAGCCGGGAGCTCCCGACTTCCTGTGTGCGCTCGGTTGTTGGTCGCGCGCGTATCTGCGCTACTCGGCTGCTGCCTCGTCTGCGACTGCCTCGGCCTCTGTGGCGGGGGCATCATCGGTGGCAGCCTCAGCGACGGCGGCGGCATCTGCGGGGGCCTCTTCAGCGGGAGCGACAGCCTTGGCGGCCTTCTCGGCATACTGGGCTGCCTTGGCGGCCTTCTCGGCGGCTTTCTGCTCGCGAGCGGCCTTGGCTGCGGCCTCGGCCTTGGCGGTTGCCTCGGCGTGTGCGGCCTTCTTGGCGGCCTCGCGCTGGGCGACGGCACTTGAGGCAGACCCGAACTTATCCGAGAAGCGCTGAACGCGTCCGCCGGTGTCTACGAACTTCTGTTGACCGGTGTAGAAGGGATGGCACTCGTTGCAGAGCTCGACATGGAGCTGGGGCTTGGTCGCGTGCGTGACAAACGTGTTGCCGCAGGAGCAGCGAACCTGACATTCAACGTAATCGGGATGGATTCCTTTTTTCATGAGCTCTCCTATTCGATGCCTTGGTTTCCGACCAAGGCGGGACACAGGTTTGCAATTGTAGCACAGACTTTGGAGAATACCATCGAGGATTTGCGCAGTGCGGCACAGGGCGGCACGCAGAGCGGCACGGTGTACGGCACAGGGCGGCACGCATACCCATAGCAGGAGGCCGATAACGGCAGAACCGACCCCCTGCTATTGCCCCTGCTACTGTTTGCCAAGACACACGGGCATCAGGCCCCCTTTGCCCGGCGGCGGTAGCGAGCGGCCAAAAAGGCGCTCAGCAGCCCGAGTGCGATGGCAGCAAAAAGAACATAGAGCGCAAAGGAGTTGTCTGCCGGCAGCGGAGCCAGCGCAACCGCGTCGTCTGGTTGGTCGACGGTGCCAGCGCCACTGCCGCCGAGGCCGCCGGAGCCGGAGCCAGCTGTGGCCCCAGAACCGGTGGCTGGTGGCAGCGCAAGAAAGTCATCCACAGCACTGTTGAAGCCGTAGGTGGATCCCCCTCGTGAGCCGCCGTATGAGGGCGCGGAGGGCGAGGAAGGCGCTCCGGGCACCGAGGGCACCCACGGTCCCGACGGCGGGGTTGTGGTGGGGCCGACCATGACCTTCACCGTTTGCGTGTCGGTGTTGCCGGAGGCATCGTAGACGCTCAGCGATATCCAGCGAACCTCGTCGGCCGCGGGTGCAGCTGACGCGCTGGAACCTGCCCCTGACTGCTCACCAAGCGGCAGTTTGCTCATATTCCCGTCGAACCTGAAGGCACCGTCAGCGTTGGCCACCAGCTCGGTAGCCTCGCCTGTCACCACCTGGATAACGTAGCCTGCCACCGTCTGGCCCGTCAACGAGAAGTTGCCGTCCTGATCGGCATAGACCGTGCCCTCGGCGTCCGTCTCGACAAACATCGTCGGCTTCTGGTTGCTGTAGTAGCTCGTGAAGCTGCGGTAGCTCTCGTCGCCTGCCGCCGTTGTCGCCTTGACGGTTATCAGGTTGACCGGGTGCTCCGTCGAGCCCGCCACCGTTACCTCGACAACCTCGCCCGCCGCGGCGGTGCCGGATGCCATGACGCTGTTGCTGACCTCGCCGTCGCTGTAGCGCAGCTCGTAGCTGACATCCCTGTCAAAACTTACGCCCAGCGTATAATCGCTGTTTGCGTGAACGACGCTCTCGCCGCTTATCTCATCCAGGTCTTCTCGCGCTCCACCAAAGCTCAGCGCAATGGCGGCAGGCTCTGGCAGGGGGACAAAGACAGGCGCACTCGTGTAGGCATCACCCCTCAACATTGCCGCGCCTGTGCTGGTGTCCAAACTACGCACCGGCGTTATCTCAAAGCGGTAGGTCTCACCTGGTGTAAGGCCGCCCAAAGACAGGCTGAGCGCCGTACCTCCATCTGCGGCAGCATCCTCATGCGAGAAAAGCCATGTCAGCGGTTGCTGATCAACAACCTCGATGGCCTCGCCCGCTGGGTCGCCTAGACCCTCGCCTTCCTCGGCAGTAGTGGCCGCGGCCGCAGCATCAGCGGCACCCTCGGATGCCGCGGCATACATCGGGTTGCCATTCGCGTCAAGCGCGCGTACCTCGTAGTCGATGTAGTCGCTGGCGGTATCCGTGGCAGGATCGCGCACGGCATCCCAGGCAAGCTCCAGCGCACCGTTGCCGATAGGAGTCGCCGTGGCGCTTGCAACCGCAGCGGGTATGTTGGTGTTTACGTAGGAGAAGGTCTGCGCGGCAGTGACAGTGTCGATGGGAACAGCGACATGCTGCAACTCGGTTATCTCTGCGCCGTCCTCCGTATAGCCGGTCACGACCTCTTGCTTCTCGCCCGCAAGGTCCTTCTCCTTTAAGACGGCGGTCATCTGATAATCACCCGTGGGGAGGTTTACCGGCAGAGCCGCCAGCGCGCTTGCAAGGTCGATGGTGAGCGGATCAGTGTTTGTAACCGCGATGTCGCTGGCGAGCGTCACGGCCGTGACTCCTTCGCCAGCAGCCGCACCGCTCGCGCTACCTGCGCCCGTGCCATCCCCGGCAGGCACCATCTGTACATCGATGGAGTAGCGGGCAGGGTCAAGGCTGCCGCCAGCCGGGTTGACAAGCCCATCTGTGCTTACCGTCAGCGTTTGGGCGCTGCTGTCAAATGCGGCATTGGTGACGCTGGGGAGCGGATCTGTCTGTACCTGCGAGCAGGTGAAGGTCGTCGCGCCGTCAGCTGAGCGCACCATCCAGTACGGGGAGATACCCGCGTCCAGTTTGAGCAGGATGCTGCCTGGCTCAGTGGTGCCCGTCTCGCTGTTGGTAAAGGTGCCAGCGGAGAAGTCCATGGCGTTTGCCAGCGGATTTTGCATCTCGGCGCCGGTGAGGGGCTTGTCCTCGGTGACAGCGCCATCGCGCTCCCAAATAAGCGGGTAAGGAGTCCAGTCCGCCGTTGTGGTGTCGCCGTCCTTGTCGTAGAGCAGCTCCAGGTTGTCGCGCGTGAGCCCGTCTATGCCGATGATGTTCTGGTAGCCACCCGTGCCGGTTATGGGCGCGAGCTCATAGGACGCTTCAGGCGCCTGGGGCTCCACGTCCAAGGTTACAACGGTGTCGCTTCCCAGCGGGCTTAGGCTTGACTCGGCACCGGCAACGCCGTAGCGTCCCACCAGTCGCCAGCCGTCACCAATGGAGATGGTGCCCAGTTGTTCGCCGTTCTCACCCACATAGGGGACATCCGCAGCCAGGCTGTCGCCCACAGAGGCATCCTCCGAGAAAAGGTTGATCTCCCCTTCGTGGTTTCCAAAGAACCATACCTTGTAGCCAATGCTCGCGTAGGGGTCAAACGGTTTGTAGACAACGCCCACCTTGAGGCGCAGCGTCTTGCCAAGCAGGTTTGCGGTGGTATACATCTCGGAGCTGCTGACGTAGACCCCGTATCCAAGCAGCTCCCAGCCGCCCACGTTCCATTTTACGATAGGAACCTTGAAGCCGGGGATGTAGTAGGAGCCAGCAAAATACCCTGCAAAGGTTGGTGCCTTGCCCTTATTTATCGCAAAGTCGATGCCGCCGGAGTAGCGCTGGACTATGAACCAGTAGGCTGGTATCGAGTACTCTCCCTTGAGGCTTGCGGCTACATAGGTCAGGTTTTTGGGGTCTGCCGCATTTGGCCAACTGACGTCGAGGCTTGCAGAGGCCGGCGAGAATGAGAGGAAGTCGAACTTGCCCGTTCCGGCAACCGACGTGTCAAAGTCCACGCCGATACTCCGTGCGCCAAGACGCAGCGTTGTGTCGACATCTACCACCTCGACAACACCCAGGCGTCCCTTGATTGCGATGGACAGCGGCGGTGCCAGCTGGAAGTTGGGCCAGTCTATTGTCTCGGCAAGTCCGTAAAGGTAGAAGCCACCGCCCTTAAGCGTCAACAGGCGCGGCGGAACAAGATCGATGCCGGTTTCGCCATAGCCTTCCATGCCAATGGCGTTGGGCACGAGCCTGCCCGCACGCTCCGACCTGATGAGGTCGACCAAGATGCGCCCCTCGACAACGCCATAGCTACCGTTGAGATCAACGGTGTACCGCTCCTCGCCGGGAAAGGTGTTGACCTTGACGTAATAGTTGTTGCCCGCCGCCACGGAGACGTAGTTCAAGAACCCCGTATCGTCGCCCGCCAGTGCAATTCGACCCGACGCCTCCGCGCCGTCGCGCTTCAGGCTGCCGTTTTCCATGCTGTACTGCAGCCGCTCGATGTCAATGTTCAGCGCATCCTCGGCTATGTTCATTATGCTCAGGTTGAGCTTTCCGCCAAAGATGACCTTGCCGTCAAGCAGCTTGAACCCGTTGACCTTCGCGTTTAACCCCAGACCCGCAGGCATGCCTATTGCATCGGACATAAGCTCAAACGCGACATTGCTGAAGTTGGGATTGTTGTCCGGGTCGGCGTAGTCCGTCATGCTGTAGCGGGTTCCCGCCTGAAGCGTCGCGTCGAACTTAGTGGTAGAAACAGACAGACCGGGGAAGGAGGCTCTGCCCCCAGCGGCAGAAAGCGAGACCGAGCCGCTCCCCTCCGACACACGAAAGTGTCCGCCCGCCCCAATGGTAAAGGTAATGATGTTGTGGAGAAGTACGCTGCCCTGCGAGAAGGTATACACCCCGCTGGCATTACGCGTGACCTCGCCCACAACGCGCAGCAAGAGCGTTTTGCCTTCGTAGGTCGCGCGGCGTTCAAGGTCGGCGGCGCTGTCGCCCACGACCACAGAGTAGTTGTTGCTGCCATCCGTCGCCACGCCGATGATGCCAAAGGGCTCCGCACGCACGCGGTAGTCACGAGAGATGTACAGCGGCAGATTTCTGTTGCCAACACTGAGGTAGAACAGGTCAGAGGCGGGCTCGCCAAATGCCTGCTTGAATGCCTCGCTCAGGGCGATGCTCAGAGTGCCGTCTGGGTTAAGCGTGATGTCTCCAGGCGCAAACGTTGCCGTTTTGCTCCCGTTTTGCAGCGTAACGGTCTTAAGCTGTGCCTGCTTTGCGCTGTCAAACGCAGGAAAATCGAGTCCTTCTCCCTTGACCTGCTCAAGCCCACTGCCCTTGACAAGGATGCGGGCGGCACTCCACCACGCACCGGGAACCGCCACAGCGGAGGTTGCACTCATCTCCGCCGGGATGCGCTGCGCACTCAGAGCAATGGTGATACTGCCGCCCGTCCAGCTTGCCGTATCCGTAAACGCCGGCATGGTAAAGCTGAGCATGGTTGTAGCCGTGCCGCCCACATTCGTGGAACTTGAGGCATGCGAGAGGGGCGCGCCCAGCAAGCTGACTTCGTCCACGTTAACGCTGTAGTTGCGCTCCTGCACCACAAGCGCAAGGCTTGCGTGCTGCCCGTCGCGGTAGTTTTGCGTTGTCCAACTGCCGTTTGCTTGCTGCCAGCCAGTTGTGTCGCGAGGCGCAATAGTGACCGTGGCGCCGTTAAGCGTCAGCGAGGCCGGGAAGGCAACGGAGTTGCGCGGCTTGGCAGTATCAATGAGGCGGACGATAAGCGCGGTTGCCGGTGCACTCAGGCTTGGCACGGTGAAGTGCCCCACCGATACGCCGTCGAGTGCTATCGTGGCAAGAGGGTCGCTGCCCGTGGCGGTGTAGCTGCCGTCCGCGTTTTGCTCGGCTGCCCAGAGCTGCGCCTGGATAAGGTGGTAATCTTGGCTGTCTGCTGTGGTGAGCGCCACCGTGCTGCCCTGCCGAGCGTATAAGCTGTCAAGCCGTGCGCTCATATGCTCGCCTGGCTCCACAATAAGGGGGATGGAGGACGCCTCGAGCACATAGGCGTATATCTCAACATCGCCCTTGGGCATGACAAAGGAGTAGTTTCCGCCGCCCAGGTTGTTTATGTTGACCGCGCCAAAGCTTTTCTTTCCGTTTGCGTCAAAGACTGTATAGGTGGCGGTCACCAGCGGCGGCGTGCCCGTTAACGTTGCCACGCTGAAGTTCACGGTATCGCCCAGCTCCGCGCGTATGGCTGTCTGTGTGATGGTGCAGCCGCTCGCTGCCTGCCAGTTGAGCGCGTAGCCCGTTTGCGGCGACGTATCAAAGCTGTACGGTGTCTCATCCATAACCGTGTTGCCCACGAGGTCGGTAAAGGCGGTGAGGTCAAAGTCTACGCTGTAGCGCGTTTCCAGCGCCAGTTCGCTGGTAGTACAGGTGTAGCTCTTTCCGTCTGCACTCCACGTGCCGCCGGTGAGGGTTGTAGGTGTACTGTCCCGCAAACTGGAAAGGGTGAGGTTGGGCGCACTCGCGGTGTCCATCTCCTCGCCGAAGTTCACGCTGACCGTGTCGTTGCCCGTGATGCCGTCCCTGCTCCAGACAACGGATGCCTGGGGCTGCACGTTATCGACTGTGCCGCCTATCACAAGGGCCCTACCGGCGGCCACCGATAGATCCATGGTGACCGGTGTGCTGGCAAAATCCGTGGTAAAGGCATCGTCGTTTACCTTCTCACTGAATATCTTGAGTGTATAGTTTCCATCGGCGATGCCCGCAAGCGGAATGGACAAGGTGCCGTAGCTCTTGTCGGCGGTGGAGGCAAGCTTGCCATAGTAGCTCAGGTTGAGCGGCGCGTCCTTTTTCTGGAGGATGCAGGACACGTACTGCCCCTCCCCTGTTGTTGCGCCTGTGAAACCAAAGGAAAGAGCTCCAGAGGTGGAGACATCCTGCTCGGCCTGCGCCGCGTAGACATATTGCAGCTTCTGCGTGGCGTCATCAGTCACGGTAAGTTTCTGCGCACCGCTTGATGCCGCCTGCAGGGTGCCGCCCACCTCTGTGGAGGACTTCGCACTCGCGGCGGATATGAACAGGACGGAACTCAGGTCAAGGCTCAAGGCGGGACGGATAGCGAAAGCTCCATTTACGTCGAATGCAGACGCCGCGTAAGTCGATGTACCACCGGAAGGGAAGCAGGCGACCGCCTTATTCTCATAATTGGTTACAACGGTAGTGTACTTGCCCGCCGAACGAAGCCAATAATTATTAATGCCCGGGACGCGGTAGTATCCGACAGTTGTACCTCCAGACCCAAGTGCTTGATATTCACGCAGAGAGAGGGGCCACAGCTTTTGGTTGGCCAAATCGGGGGTTACCGTAGGAAATGTATCGCTAAACGGATCGCTTTGTATCGTGCGAGCATTGATGAGCTGGGACTCTTTGGCATCAAGTCCGGCAGCAATCTCTTCCATCCTCTGCTGCAGCGTACTCCCCGCATACTCCCAAGGGGCGCTCCATGCGGCAAAGCCAGCGGGATTATCCGCATAGTACCACGTGTCCAAGATACTGGGAACCGAGCCAGGCGGGTCGTACCAACCTTCGTAGGGGCTGTAACCTTCGGCTGGCTCGGTGCTGAGCGCTCGCCACGCCGTCGAACCAAAGGGGGTGTCCAAGGTTTTCATCCACAGCGTCATGCTGTTATCGTCCGCTGTGGAGTAGACACCCGTTCCGTCATACCCAATGACATACCACTCGTACCCGGCAAAGCCGATGACCGTCTCATTGACCACCAAGGACGACTCGCCCGCTGCAAGCGGCGCGAGGTCTTCCGCGCTCGCCTCTCGGAGCCGCGGTGTCGACACAAGCATCCCACAGGCAAGCACCAGCGCAAGTGCCAGGCACAGCGCCTTTCTCCCCAAATGATTCTCTTTTGTAAATGAGTTCTTTCTCCCTGATGGATTCTCTCGCATGACAACCCCTTTATCCCGTTTCTTTGGTACGCAGACGAGCGCACACATATACCGCTATGCTACCTGCCGCCAACACCCTTAAACAAGTACCACGTACTCCCTAAATCTCCCCCACAATCGGGAACATTCAGTAAAACCCCGCGTAGATGCCCCGCTATTCCCCGCTCGGGAGGCAGCTGCTGCATACAGAATGCGTGAGAAGAGTGATGGCCTTATCATCACTATTTGCACAACTCTTGATTTTTACAAGTTTTGTAAATAGCTCTATTTACAAAACTTCTTGATCGGACAGGTTGCATGCCATGCGAGCGGCATACAGACAGGCGAGGCACCGGCATGACTGCTCTTGGGGACATATGGTAGAATCGCCTGAGACTTAAGGGAGCTGCCGCGTGGAACGCCTCAACATCGCCATCTGCGAAGATGCTCCCGCAGATGCTATTCGTCTGCGGGATATGGTCTGCGCGTCAAGTGTTCCCGCCGACACCTACGTCTATGGGAGCGCGGACAGCCTGCGCGCCGCTTTTGTACCCGGCATGTTTCAACTCCTGCTGCTTGACATCTATTTGGGAGAGAAGCCCCTTGGCATGGAGCTTGCGCGTGAGCTTCGTGCCTCTGACAGCGAGGTTCAGATAAGCTTTACCACGGTGAGCCCGGATTTCGCGTTGGAGGGCTACCGTGTCCAAGCGCGCGACTACCTGATAAAACCCGTGCGCGCAGACGACCTCAACCGCCTGCTGACCTCGGTATTCGAGCACTTCGCGCCCCGTGGTGATGCAATCGAGATAACCGCAGATCACCGCCGCGTGGGTGTCGCCCCCTCGCAGGTGCGCTACATAGAAGCGCTTGGCAAGCGGAGTATCTTGCATCTCACGGAGGGCGAGATCGTCACCTATGCCCCGCTCGCTTTGCTTGCAGGGCTCTTTCCGGCGTTGTGCTTCTTGCACTGCCACCAGAGTTTTGTTGTCAACCTGCGGCACGTCCAACATCTGACGGGCGACACCGCCTCCTTCTGCATGGACGACGGCTGTCACATACCCATCAGTCGCTCCCGCCGCAGCAAGGTGCGCGCCGCGTGGCAGGATTACCTGGTGCACGCCACCGTCTATCACAGAAGCGAGGAACTTGTATGAAACGAACGGGGGAGAGAACGGGGCTGGGGCGCGGAGGCGAGGCGGCGTTGCTGCGCGGGGTGAGGCTGGCGCAGGTGCATGGTTTGGAGCTGTTGCGTGGCTCGGCGCTTCGCTTTGTCGCGACGTTGCTGTTTGCCGTGGCGCTGCTTGGAGCAGGGGCACTCGGGCTGGGGATACCGGGGCTGGGAGCCACCGCCGCCCCCTCCATCACCGCGGCCTTCGCGGATGAACCCCTGCCTTCCGGTGCCAAGCTCAGCCTCACGGAAAGCTCGCTTTGGGAGGTTGGCGCTGTTGCCCTGGGCGACACGGAAACACTGAAAGGCCTGGGCATCACGCACCGCGTCATCGCTCTCATCTCGGCACCCGGCATCGAAGACTACACGGTGGCTCTCCAGATCTCCTTCGACACATCGCGGGTGGACGTCCATACGCGTGGCATCTATCCCATGCCCGCCCTTCTCCCTGAACCTTACCGTAGCTTGGAGAACGACCTCGCGAACTTTACCGTCGAGGTGTTCGACCCGGCGGTTCCCCGGCTTTACAGCGCGGCGCGCGGGATGCTCTCGTTCAACATCTCCTATACCTACGTGGGCACACTTGAGGCGCTGCGACTGTGGCGCTCCGATGATGGGGGCGCGACGTGGCGCCGCTACTGGGACGGCGCGACCGGGGAGCAGGAGAGCGAGAACATCAAGGTGGAATTGCTGGGAGCCCGGACGCTGGGTCTGGTTTTCTACAGCCCCGTAACTGAGCTGGCGGGTGAGGTGATGCTCGCCTTTGAGGTGCCCGCGCTCAAGACCGGCTCGGAGATACTCAGCCTGAACCTTGGGGCGGATAGCCTGCACAACGGCATCGGCGGCGACCGCGACGGAGGCGACCGCATCCGTCTTCCGTGGCAGGAGGACATCCTTGGCGGCGGCGGCTCGGGGGCAGGGGCTCCCGGCAGCGACGGCTCGGGGAGCGCGGGCGGCTCGGGCGGCACAGATGGCTCGAGCGGCGTGGGGAATGGGAGCGTGGGCGGCGGGCGCGGCAGCGCGGGCTCCCGTGGCACGGGCGGCAGCGGCAGCAGTGGCAGCGGTAGCACGGGTAGCGCGAGTGGCGCGGCGGGACTCATCCTCTCCCCTCTGGCCGAACTGGCGCCGGGCGCAAACGCTACGACCCTTGCCGAGAACGCGAACAACAACGCCGCGCAGGCTCCCACCCGCAGCGCGAATGGCGGCAGCAGCGCGCTTGCCAGCGAGCCGTCCCAGCTGGATGCCGCGGCGACAGGCATGAACACGAGCGACGGAGAGCTCATCCCCGTCCTTTCCGTCTCCCTCACCTCCCTCATCTCCACCTTCCTGCTCACTGCGACAGCGATCACCTTCGCCCGTCGCCAGAGAGGACACGACCTCCTTGGCTCCTAGGGGGGCAGCAAAAGCGGGGTGGGGCAGCCGCTCCTTTGCGCTCTTTGCCTGCGCCGTCCTTCTTGCCTCCTGCCTGCTGTTCTTGCTCTGCGAGCGCTTTGACAACAAATACCGCCAGACAAACGCCGCCAACGGCTCGATTGCGGCAGCCTTTGACACGCCATCAGCGGATGAGGCGGATGGAGTTGGCGAAGCAGGCACAACAGACGAGCTGGGCTGGCTGGATGAGATGGATGAGATGGGCGGGTCAGACGGGCTGCTGTTCCTCGTCCACGGATGGGAGATATACCGCGGACAGCTCTTGACCCCCCGTGATTTTGCTGCTGGCAGCGCGGCTGTTGCTCCCACCCCCTCTGGGATCATCAGCATCGGCGACCCTGCTGCCTTTGAGGGTGCGGATGCCTTTGGCAACATCCACGGCAACGCGAGCTACCGCCTTGTGCTCGACCTCCCACCTGAACCCGCCGCCTACGCCATCGCTCTGCCGGAGATATTCTCGGCCTGTCGCGTCTGGATAAATGGCGTGGAGGTGGCCGCTTTTGGCACGCTTGCAGGCAGTGCGAGCCAAGTGAGACAAGAGAAACGTCCCCCTGTCTCATCCCCAGCCTACCAGCCTCAGACGGGCGAGGCGCTCGTCTCCTTTCTCGCGCAGGGACGCGTTGAACTGCTTATTGCCGCAAGCGACTACTCCTATATCTACAGCGGGCTTGTTTATCCGCCTGCCTTTGGCACACCGCAGGCGGTGAGCCACCTTATGAACACGCGCCTGCTTTTGCGGGCGGTGGCCTGCACGCTCGCATTGCTGCTTGGCGCCTTCTTTCTCATCAGCGGTATCCTCATGCGCAAGAACCGCCTGATGCTCCTGTTTGCCGCGCTTGCCCTCTGTTTTATCGGCTACACCGCCTACCCCCTCGTGGCCGCACTTAGCGCAAGCAGCATGCTCAAATATGCCGTCGAGAGCTTCTGTTTTCCCGCGATGATCCTACTCGTCGTGCTGCTCTGCCGCCAGATTCTGCGGGAAGAAACCCCAAGGGGTACGGGAGACGCGCTCGCGTTTTGCCTGCGTGCCGTGCTGGCTTTGGGCGTCGTTGTCTGCGTCTGCTCGCTGCTACGCTCCGCGCTCGCGCCGGGCAATCTGCCCGTACTCGCTGCCTACTCCCTGCTCATTGAGCTCTACAAATGGGCGGCGGCGCTCGTTTTGACCCTCGAGGTGCTGCGCGCCGCGCGCAAGCCCGTCCGTTACAGCCGCAGTCTGCTCATTGGCATCCTCGTGTTTGATGCTGCCCTCATCATGGACAGGCTTCTCCCCTTGTTTGAGCCTATCCTCTTGGGATGGTTCCTCGAGATCGCGGGCTTTGTGCTGATGCTCTGCTTCTTTGCCGTCATTGTGCGCGAGACGCTGCGCCTATGGCGCGAGAAACTGGCCCTTGAGAGCAGGGTCGCAGGCGTAACGCGCCTGATAGAGATGGAGCGGAGCTATTATCCCATCATTCTCGAAGGTATCCAGGAGGCGCGGGCGACGCGGCACGACCTGCGCCACCACCTGAGCACCCTGCGCGAGCTTGCCCAAGATGGCGATATCACGCGGATAAAGCAGTATCTTGCGAGTTATGAGCGCGCGCCCAAAAGCGCGGGTGGAGCAGACGCCGCGCCGTTGCAATACAGTGACAACCACATCGCGGATGTCATCATACGGCACTTCGCGAAGCGGGCGGCTCAAACGGGCACGAGCATTGCGGTGGCCTCGGAGATAGGCGACGACCTGCCCTTGGACGAGGCAGACCTCAGCGTTATTCTCGGCAACCTGCTTGAGAACGCCGTAGAAGCCTGCGAACGGATAGTCGCGGGGGAGAAAAACGCGCACGAGGGAGATAAACACAAGGGAGGCGCGCAGCAGCAAAGTGAGCGCCGCGTCACCGTATCGCTTAGGGTCATCAGCGCCGAGCTGCTCATCCACATAGAGAACAGCTACGACGGTCTGCCGCCTGCCCCTGTGCGTACCGCTGCTGAGAAGGACGCAGCTGCTGTGCCTGCTGCTGACGACGCCAGGAGCATCGCCGCCGAGCCTGCTGCTACTGCTGGCTTGGGCAACCTGAGCAGCCTGCACGGCATCGGGATCGAATCGGTTAAGGCCGCCGCAGCCCGCTATGGTGGCACCGCGGTCTTTTGTCCCGAGCCCGCCGCCCAGCTCTATCGCGTTGTTGTGATCCTTCCCCTCAGCCCGCTGCAATAAGCGCGGCAAAGGTTGCGGACATCCACCATCTGACTCCAAGAGGCGCTCGCGCCAAAGCTGTCCTCCCCTGCTCAGGACAACTGCTCGTCATACGTACGTACGCGACGTACGTATTGCCTCAAAATAAAAAGTACTCGAAATACCCTTCGTTGCCTCAGAAATAAATGTACTTGAAAGGTCTGCCTTCTCTCCTTTCGTCTCTGAGGTTTACTTTACAACTATACCA
>JAITTM010000142.1 GCA_031286975.1 Coriobacteriales bacterium | reverse complement strand
TCTTGCTGTTGGGCGGTGCCTACCTAATCTACAAAGGCATTCTGGAGCTCAAGGAGAAGATCTCGTTCAAAGAGATCAAGGCCGCGCACCACGAGGAGAAGACCGGTGAGCAGATCAGGGGTCTCATAACCCTGCCGCAGGCTATCGGCACCATCGCGCTCATGGACATGATATTCTCGCTTGACTCGGTGATCACCGCCATTGGCCTTGCGGGTGACACCCTCATCATCATGGTGCTGGCGGTGATGATCGCGGTGATCGTGATGATAATTTTTGCAGACCCCATCTCTGAGTTCATCAACAGCAATCCCGAGATGAAGATACTTGCCCTGGCATTCATCGTGATTGTGGGAGTGAAGCTCGTCGTCGAGTCGCTGGGGGTCGAGATCTGCATCGAGGGGACTGAGATCGAGGTCATGGACCTCATGCTCTACTTCGCGATGTTCTTCTCGATAGCGATAACCGTCATTCAGATGGTCTATAACAACCGTGTGGAGAAGGTTGAGCAGCAACACGCGCAATCACTTGAGGGCACGGAGGATGCCAAGGGAACCACTGATTAACTGCCTGCACGCCGCGCCTCTACAGACGGATCACGCGTCCAGCGTGCGTGTGTATTCCGCCTCAGTGAGCACCAGGGTGGCTGCGTGAGGTAGGATGCGAGCCGTAAACGGGGTGGTGGTTCCCGTGGGCTCTCCATCATATTGGATGCGCAGGGGTGGATCCGTCTCGACGTGGATGCTCTTCGAGGTGTACATCTCCAGTGCGTTGGTGCGCCCAGGAAAGCCGCCCGCCCTGTCGAGGAAGGCCGCGATAAAGGCGGGGAGCAACTCGACGGTGTTGTGCGTCTTTATCACCACGATCTCTAGCAAACCGTCACGGGCATCGTTGGCATGGGTGATGGAGATATCCGGGTACACCTTGGCAAAATTCAATACGAGAACGGCTATGCCCTCGCTTTGCACCACCTTGTTATCCAGCGTGAGCGTGAAGCGGGCTACGGTGGGGTTGGGGTTGCCCAGCGCAGCGGCGACATAAGCCATGGGTCCCAGTGTCTCTTTGAGCCGCTCGCTGCTCTCCATGATAGAGGCGTCATATCCGGCACCCGCTATCATCACGAAGCCCTTGGTTATCGGGCTGCCGTTATCCTCATAAGAAAGCTCGCCCAGGTCGAAGTTAAGCCGGTAGGGCATGCGAACCATCTTTGCCAGCGCAAAGGGCTCATCGGGTTGGTCGAGGTTGGTGGCAAGCAGATTGCCCGTCCCCGCGGGAAAGGGCAGCACAGGAATCCCCGTGTTGCGCAGGGCATAGAGCACGGTCGATACGGTTCCATCGCCGCCTGCGGCCACCACCAGATCATAGGAATCTCTGTCTTCCAGAAAGGATTCGATGGGGGTCGTGCCGTCGGTATTGCGGATGACGATCTGGTCGCCGTCGGTGCTGAGGGTGCGCATGAAGTCGAAGATCGCCCCATCACGCAAACCCGCGCCCAGGTTATTGACTATCAGGACATTCATGCGATATTCCCTACCGTTAGTGCCCAACAACAACTATCTGTTCGTGTTACTATAGCAAAGTGCTACCATGGTGTCTGCAATTATCCCTTTATTTGAGGCAGGACTCTTGTATATCGATTCGCAAGGGGGGCTTAAGGAATTCATCCAACGCTGTGACGGTTCAACCGTTCTAGCCATCGACACCGAGTTTTTGCGTGAGAAGACCTATTACCCCCAACTCTGTTTGCTGCAATTAGCTACGGAGAACGACTGCGTCATCGTCGATCCGCTGGTTGTCAAGGATCTCTCCCCCCTGCGCCCCCTGCTTGCCGACCCCGAGGTGGTCAAGGTGTTCCACGCGGGCGATCAGGATAGAAGCATCCTTTATCATGATGTCGGCGTGATACCCACGCCGGTCTTCGACACGCAATTCGCCGCCATGGTGTTGGGGCACTCACAGCAACTGGGTCTGGCCGCCCTTGTCAAGTCTTTCACCGGCGTTGCTCTGAACAAAGGCGATTCCTATACCGATTGGGGCAAGCGCCCGCTCACACAGACGCAGGTGGTCTATGCCCTGGACGACGTTCGCTACCTGCCGGGAATCTACGCGACCATGATGGAGCGGCTCAAGAAGCAGAACCGCCTTTCCTGGATCGAGCAGGATTTCGCCCGGATGTGCGACCGTGCCAACTTTGAGATCGACCCCGAGAACCGCTGGCGGCGCGTCAAGCACACGGCATCGCTCAACTCGCGTCAGCTCGCCCTTGTCAAAGAGCTTGCCGCCTGGCGCGAGCGCACGGCCCAAAAGCGCGATTACCCCCGTAAGTGGGTCTTGACCGATGAACTCATCGTCGAGATTGCCAAGCGTGAACCTCGCAACGAGGAGCAGCTCTATCATATCCGCGGTCTGCGTGAGAAACTCGGGCAGGCCTGGACCGCAGAAGTACTCGCAGCTGTGGCATGCGCCCTGCGCAAGCCCGAGAAGGACTTGCCGCGTCGCGAACGAAAAGCCCGTTATGACGCGGATTGTACCGGAGCGCTCGACCTCATGACCGCCTTGGTGCATCTGCGAGCGCGGCAGAACCACGTAGCAACCACGCTGCTGAGCTCACAGGATGATCTGCTGCGGGTCGTGACAGGCGAGCGTGAGCAGATCCCCGTTTTGGAGGGGTGGCGGCGTGAGGTGGTGGGCAGCGAGTTGCTCGAGCTGCTCAAGGGCAAGATCGCGCTGAGCCTTGCGGGCAACGACCTGGTTGTGAGCAAACGCCCGTAGATGCCAGCGGGCAGCGGCAAGCTCATGCAAGCGCTGGCAAACAGGGTCGGGGCTGATTTGGCGCAGGGAGCGTCCCGAGACTCCCATAAAGGTTACAAGTACCCCACAAGAGGGGGCAACTGTCACCCTATCCTCTGAAGATTCAGGTACTATTGCAACAGATGATTGGAGTTGATATGTATCTCATACTTATAGCGGTTACCTTGATACTGGGTATCGGTGGGCAAGCCTATATCAAGCATAGTTTCAAGAAATGGAACAAGGTGCCCATCACCACAGGTATGACGGGCGCGCAGGCCGCGCGCAAGATGCTTGATGACAACGGGCTTATCCATGTCAGTGTGCAACAGGTCGGTGGCGATTTGAGCGACCACTTCGACCCTCGCACCAATGTGGTGTCGCTTTCGGCCGATGTCTACAATACGTGCAGTGTCGCGGCAACCGCCATTGCCTGCCACGAGTGCGGCCACGCCGTACAGCATGCCCGTGGGTATGCGCCCGCAAAGCTGCGCGGTTCCATCGTCCCGGTGGTGAATCTTGCTTCAAACGCCTGGATATTCGTCCTTATCGCCGGCATCTACCTCAACATGGTGGGGCTCTACAATCTGGCTATCATCCTCTATGTGGTGGTGATCGCCTTTCATCTGGTGACCCTTCCCGTCGAGTTCAATGCGTCACGGCGCGCGCTCGCCTACGTGAAGAGCTATGGCTTCTTGCCCGCCAACGAGAGTGGCGGTGCCAGAACGGTACTCGGTGCCGCCGCGTTCACCTATGTGGCCGCTGCGCTCTCATCGGTGCTCTATCTGCTGTATCTTCTGTCCGCGCGCCGATAAGTGGCACCGATGGCACAACCGCTCAGCGTCACGCAGGCACTGACCCTGGCCAAGGGCAGCCTGGAGCAGCTGTCTGCCACCATCGTGGGCGAGGTCTCCGAGTTCAGTGATAAGCCCGGGTATTCCGCCGTCTACTTCACCCTCACCGACAAAAGTGGTGCTCTGCCCTGCCTCATATGGCGCAACATCTTTGATAAGCTCGAGATCACCCTGCGCAAGGGCATGCTGCTCGAGGTATCTGGCGCTTTCTCGCTCTATGTCGCCAAGGGACGCATGAACTTCAACGCCCGCACGCTCTGCCTTGCAGGCGAGGGCGACCTGCGGCTCAAGGTTGCGCTGTTAGCACAGAAGCTCCAGACAGAAGGGCTGATGCAGCCCTCGCGCAAACTGCCTCTGCCTGAGTTTCCCACAACGGTCGCCGTTATCACCTCACCGCGCGGCAAGGCCATCCACGATGTGCTGCGCACCCTGCGCCGCCGATACCCCTGTGCTGAGGTGCAGATCGTGGGCGTTCCCGTTGAGGGCGAGGGTGCACCCGCTGCCCTGATCCAAGGCTTGCAGGTGGCGATAGCCGCAAGGCCGCAGCCACAGGTCATCCTGCTGGTGCGTGGCGGTGGCTCCTACGAGGATCTCATGCCCTTCAATAACGAGCAGCTGGTGCGCGCCATCGCTGCCAGTCCCGTCCCGGTCATAACAGGTATCGGGCATGAGCCCGATACCACCATCGCGGACATGGTGAGCAGCTTCAGGGCCTCCACACCCACGGCCGCGGCCGAGAAAGCGGTACCCGTGCTCGATGAGTTGCGCGCCCTGCACAGCCAACGCGCGCGCGCGTTGGCAACAGCCCTCTCAAACAGGATGCTTCACCTGAACCAACAGCTCAAGGCGCTGCAAAGCCGTCCGGTGTTTAAGGGTTCCGCCGTGCTGACAGGCGAGCTGCAACTTGCTCTTGAGCAGACCGGCTTCAGGCTCCAGCGGGCCTTGCCTGACTCCCTTGCCCAAAGCGCCCGATCCGTCACCGTATGGCAGGAGCGCTTGCGGCAGGTGGGCGGCACGGTTTTATCCGCAAAGGGCTTTGCTGCCTCGCGCCTTGATAATCGGCTCCGCCAACTGGGAGGCGGGATGCTTGCGCCGTTTTGCACCCAGAGGCAGGTCTTTGCCGCTCAGCTCAACTCACTTTCGCCTCTTGCCGTCCTTGCACGGGGCTACTCTGTCACGTATACCAAAGAGGGCAAGGTGCTGAGCACGCTTGATGCGGTAGACTGTGGCGATACGCTGTGCGTGCGACTTGCGGATGGGAGCTTGGATTGCACCGTCGATGCCAAGCGAGCGCAGCTTCTTGACGCAACCGACAGGGAGGTCTTTGATGACGCAACCAGATGAGGCAACTGCTCCGGCGGCCTCGCTCGAATCACTGACATTCAAGCAGGCATCAGAGGAGCTTGAGGCCATCGTCCGCTCGCTTGAGAGCAACCAGCTCGAACTTGAGGACAGCCTTACAAGCTATGAGCGTGGTGTGGCACTCCTACGCACGCTGCAGGCGCGCCTGCAAGACGCCCAGCAAAAGGTCACCGTGCTCTTAGGCGAACTTGAACCTGAAAGCGACGATTCTGTCGATAGCACCTTGAGTTAAGGATAAGGAGCAGCCCATGTCAGACTGTGTGTTCTGTGCCATCGCCAACAAGGAGATACCCTCCACCATCGTCTACGAGGATGACGAGGTGCTCGCCTTTGAGGATCTCAATCCACAACTGCCCGTGCATACTCTCATCATTCCCAAAGCGCATTACCGCAACATCGGAGACGACGTGCCACCAGCGCTGCTGGGCACGCTCTTTGCAACGGTCAAGAAGGTCGCCGAGCTCAAAGGTGTTATTGAGAGCGGCTATCGCGTGATCGTCAACACGGGTGAGGACGGCCGCCAGACCGTTCACCACCTGCATATTCACGTCTTGGGCGGCGCGCGCATGCCCATCCGCATGGGTCCGGCAGATTAGTGACTCGAGGCGACCTGCGCTCGTCCGTGGGCGTAACGACGTTGCAGGCAGCTGAGACAAAGACAACACAGACGGTTTTGGACACAACAAACAAGGAGTTGATAACGCTATGAAGGTTCTGGTCATGAATGCGGGAAGTTCGTCTCTTAAGTACCAATTGATCGATATGCAAAGCCATGCGGTTATCGCCAAAGGGCTTTGTGAGAAGGTCGGGTTTGACGGCTCGTTTCACAGCTACGAGCTCGGCAAGGATGAGGCGCTCGCCACTATCCCCCTGGCGGATCACCACGTTGCCGTTAAAGAGGTGTTAAGCGTCCTGCTTAACCCCAACGACGGTGTCATCGCAAGCCTTGATGAGATCGCGGCGATTGGGCATCGCGTAGTGCACGGCGGCGAGTTCTTCACCGAGTCAGTTGTCATCAGCGATGCCGTTATCGAGAAGATCGTGGCCTGTACACCCCTGGCACCGCTCCATAATCCGGGGGCGCTCATGGGCATCGAGGCCTGCAAGGAGCTCATGCCCAACGCCCTGCAGGTGGCGGTGTTCGACACGGCCTTCCACCAGAGCATGCCAGCTAAAGCTTACCGGTATCCGCTGCCCGATGCTCTCTATGAAGAGCACCGGATACGCAAATACGGCTTTCACGGAACATCTCACCGCTACGTCTCCCAGCGTGCGGCGGTGCTGCTTGAGCGCCCCTTGGAGGAGTTGAAGCTCATCACCTGCCATCTGGGCAACGGCTGCTCCCTGACCGCCATCGAGGGCGGCAGATCGGTTGATACCACCATGGGCTTCACGCCTTTGGACGGCGTCATGATGGGCACCCGCTGTGGTGCCATCGACCCGGCAATCGTGACCTACCTCATCAGCGAGCTGGGCATGACGGTTGAGCGAGTCAACGAGGTGATGAATCGCGAATCAGGGCTCTTGGGCATCTCTGGTCTCACCAACGACCTGCGTGACGTCCGTGCTGCCGCAGAAGCAGGCGACCCCCGCGCTATCTTGGCGTACGAGATGTACTCGAATTCCGTCAAGAAGCACATCGGGCAGCAGGTCTTTACCTTGGCTGGCGTCGATGCTATCGTGCTGACTGCCGGTGTGGGCGAGAACTGCGACCGCATGCGCCGCATGATCTTCGAGGGCTTGGAGCCTTTGGGTATCACCCTCGATCTTGAAAAGAACAAGGGTCGCGGTGGCGAGCGTCTCATCTCCACCGAGGACTCGCCGGTCAAGGTATTCGTCATCCCCACCAACGAGGAGCTCATGATAGCCCTCGATGTGGACAGACTCTATCAACAACAATAAGCGAGAACTGCGTCATCCTGATTGAAGCTAAGAACCCAAGGAGAGGGCTGCAAAACTCTCTCCTTGGGTTCTTCGGTCAAAGCGATGCGGGTTGCGGGTCTTGTAGCACCCGGTCTTCTCCCCTTGGCTGGCTGACGCAGTTTTAGCTGACGCAGACTACTGGCCTTGCGCCTGTACGGCTGTTATCGCTATGACGCCTACGATGTCGTCGGCAAAGCAGCCGCGCGAGAGGTCGTTGACCGGCTTAGCGAGCCCCTGGGTGATAGGACCGTAGGCCTCGGCCTTTGCAAGGCGCTGTGCCAGCTTGTAGGCGATGTTGCCCGAGTCGAGGTCAGGAAACACCAGCACGTTGGCCACGCCCGCTACGGAGCTTCCTGGCGCCTTTGAGGCTCCGACGCTCGCTACGATGGCGGTATCGAGCTGAAACTCGCCATCGAGAGCAAGGGCAGGTTGTTTTTGCCGCGCGAGGGCAACGGCTTCTTGCACCCTGTCGACCGAGGGGCTCTTGGCACTGCCCTTGGTTGAATGCGAGAGAAAGGCGACCTGCGGCTCGGCCTCAAGCAGGTTTCTGAAGGAGGCGGCAGAGGCAAGGCCGATCTCGCTGAGCTCCTCGGCAGTGGGATGCTGCACCAGGCCGCTATCCGCAAAGATAAAGGCACCTTTGTGCCCATAGTCACAATCAGGCACCACGATCACAAAGAAGGCCGACACCAGCTGCGTGCCCGCTGCGGTCTTGAGTATCTGTAAGCAGGGGCGTAGCACATCGCTGGTCGCGTGCGAGGCACCGGCCACCATACCATCGGCCTTGCCCAGCTTCACCATCAAAACACCGTAGTAAAGCTCATCTTTCACCAGCTCGCGGGCTGATTCGATGCTGAGCCCCTTGGCCTGTCGGAGCGCAAAAAGCTCCTGGGCGAACTCCTCAGAATCAGGTGCGGTCGCCGGATCGATGATGGTGATATCGTGCAGATCAACCGTGCTGGCGGCAACCACCTCCGCCGAGGCAAGCACGACAAGCTGCGCGATTCCCAGATCTTTGGCCTTGCGCGCTGCTTCCAGGGTACGGGGGTCACTGCCTTCCGGCAGCACGATGGTCTTGCTGTCTGCAGAGGCTCGCTTGATGATCCTGTCCAAAAACTCACTCATGGCACGTCCTTCCGTATCCCTGAAAACCGCAACAATCACTGAATGGCAACGAATGTCCGTATCATACGGTATCTACGCTACAATGGTGTAACTCAATTCTCTGAAAGGTTGTCGATGCCACAGAACTACCACGATGTCTCAGGTTTGAACCCTGAAAAGCTGAACCTTCCCTCCTATGATGTACTTGTTGTCGGCGCTGGCTTTGCTGGTAGCGTCGTTGCCCGTGAGCTGGCAGAGCGCGCAGGCAAACGGGTCGCCCTCATCGAGCAGCGCCCCCATGTTGGCGGCAACGCCTATGATCACTACGATGCGGCGGGCGTACTCGTCCACGACTATGGTCCACATATCTATCACAGCAACTCGACGCGCGTGCATGATTACCTCAGCCGCTTCACCCGCTGGTATGCCTATGATCACAAGGTCCTAGCGGATATCCACGGTATCTACACCCCCGTTCCCTTCAACCTCAGCTCCATCGAACTGCATTTTGAGCACAGCAAGGCAGAGAAGATCAAGGCTGCCTTGCTCGAAGCCTTTGGCAGGGGCAGCAAGGTTCCCATAATCGACCTGCGCAACCAGGCGGATCCTCTTCTTGCCGAGCTGGCGGATTTTGTGTACCACAATGTCTTTCTCCACTACACGCAAAAACAGTGGGGACAGACGCCGGAGCAGATCGATCCAGCCGTAACAGGGCGCGTGCCCGTTCTGGTCGACCGCGATGATCGCTACTTTCAGGATCGCTACCAGGGCATGCCGCTTGCGGGCTACACCGCGCTGTTTGACACCCTGCTTGAGCACCCCAACATCACGGTGTTCACCGGTCTTGATGCCAACGAGATTCTGAGCTTCTCGCCCGGCGGTGCCGCGGGTGCTGCGACGCAATCCGCTCTGGAAGACACGGGCTTCTCCGCGGCCTTGGTCTGTGAAAAACCGTATGAGGGCACGCTCATCTATACGGGGCAGCTCGACCGCCTTGTGGGCAACCGTCTGGGGCTTTTGCCCTACCGCTCGCTCGATTTTGTGTACAAGACCTTTGAGCGCAAGCATGTCTTGCCCTGTGGCACGGTCAACTACACCGTCAGCGAGAAGTACACCCGCATCACCGAGTTCAGCTACCTCACGGGGCAAGACCTCGACGTTACCACCATCATGGAGGAGTACCCCCGTGCCTTTGAGGGGCTTGCGGGGCAGATACCCTACTATGCCATCGCGAGCAGCGCGAATGAGGCGCACTACCAGCGCTACCTGCAACTCTTTGCCGGGCTTGAGAACTTTCACGTGTTGGGTCGCCTGGCGGAATATCGCTACTACAACATGGATCAGATAGTCCTACGTGCATTGGAGCTTGCCGATGAACTCTGCCGCTGATACGGTCATCACCTTCGCCCTGCCCTGCTATAACGCCGCCGATTACATGGATCACTGCGTTGAGTCTATCCTGGAGGCGGCCAGCGATTATCTCGACCGCACCCAGATCGTCATTGTCGATGACGGCTCAA
>JAITTM010000113.1 GCA_031286975.1 Coriobacteriales bacterium | reverse complement strand
CGGCTCCGGCTCCGGCTCCGGCGGTGGTCTTCCCGCAACGGGAGACAGCACCTCTTCGGTCTGGCCGGTAGCCGTGGTGCTTTTGTTTGCCGCCGCTGAGTCCCTCATATTTGCGGCTATTCTCCTGCGCCAAAAGAGGCGCACCTGTGAGGGGGAGCCTCGCCGCTCTCCCTCTGTCTCACTGTGATAACCCTCTCTTTCGTTTACAATGGCAGGCGTCATACTTAACCGCTCCCGCCCGGGCAGCACCTGAACGGAACATGAGGACGTCGATGCCCCTGCGCTACCAACAACTCTCAGATAAACTCGTTGCCCGCATCACGACGGATCGCGCGGCGCACGAAGCAAACCCCCACAAGGCAACCGATGCCCAGGCGCTCAGGCGCGATACGCAGCGCGACAAGCCGTCCCTCCTGCGTCCGGCCTACGTGCGTGATGTCGAGAAGATACTGCATGCGCCCTATTACAACCGCTACTCCGACAAGACCCAGGTCTTCTCCCTCTATAAGAATGACGACCTCACCCGGCGCGCGCTCCATGTGCAGCTGGTGTCACGCATCGCCCGCAATATCGGCGCGGCGCTGGGCTTGGATTGCGACCTCATCGAGGCCATAGCGCTGGGTCATGACATCGGACACACACCCTTTGGGCACACGGGCGAGCACTACCTCAGTGCCCTGCTGCAGCAGCACACGGGGCGCTTCTTCAACCACAACGTTCACAGCGTGCGTGTGCTCGATACGCTGTTCGCACGCAACCTCAGCCTGCCCACGCTCAGCGGCATCCTCTGCCATAACGGTGAGTTTGGGCAGAAGGACTACCATCCGCAACCGCTGGACAGCTTTGCCGCGTTCGACCACATGGTCGAGGGCTGCTACCGGCACAAGGCCACTGTCAAGCAGCTGGTGCCCTCGACGCTCGAGGGCTGCGTGGTGCGCATCTGCGACATGATCGCCTACGTGGGCAAGGATCGCCAAGATGTCGAGCGGCTGGTGGACGCAGGAGCCACGCCCGATTACAGCGTGCGTGGCATCGGCCGCAACAACGCCGAGATCATCAACAACATCAGCGTCGATGTCATCGAGAACAGCTACGGCAAAGACCACATCAGCTTGAGCGCGGCGGTCTATCACGAGCTTGAGCAGACCAAGGCCGAGAACTACGAGCTCATCTACGAGAACGGCGCGGTCAACCAGCTCAGCGACGAGGTGCTCCGCCCTATGTTCGAGCGGCTCTATGCGCGCCTGCTGACGGATGCCCAGCGCGCCCAGCGCGGCGATACGGACTCATACCTGTATCGGCATCACATCGCCTTTGTGCAGCGACAGCGCCGCCACTATCCAACAGCGAGCGATTACCAGCTTGAAGAGCCCAACCAGATCGTGGTGGACTACTTGGCCAGCATGACCGACGACTACTTTGTCGACCTGCACGACCTCTATTTTCCCAACGAGAAAACCATCGAGTATGTGCCCTATTTTCCCTGAATGAGGAGGCGACCTTGAGCAATCCCGTCATCCGTCTCACCCCGCTTGAGCCCCGGCACCTAGCGCAATGCCTCGCCATCTGGAATGAGATCGTCGATGAGGGCATCAGCTTTCCCTGCATCGAGCCCTTCACCAAAGAGCAGCTCCTGTGCAAGTTCAAGGCAGGTGAGCCCGTGCTCTGCGCTGTTGATGCGCAGAATACCGTGCTTGGCCTGTGTCACATACCTCCCAACAACGAGGGACGTTGCGCGCATATCGCAAATTGCGGCTACATGGTGAGCAGCAGCGTGCGCGGCCAGGGCGTTGGGCGCCTGCTCGTGCGCGGCTCGCTCGATGTGGCGCGCGAGATGGGGTTTATGGGCGTGCAGTTCAACGCCGTTGTCTCAACCAATGCGGCGGCCATCGCGCTTTACCAATCGGAGGGCTTTAAGATAATCGGCACCGTACCCCGGGGTTTTCTCCAAAAAGATGGCCACTACGTCGACATGCACATCATGTACCGGGAGCTGTGAGCAAGCGAGAAACGGATGCCTCAATCAGCTTTTTGTTGCAGCTCCCCTCTGCATCTGACGGGTTTCGCTGATGGGTTTGTCACCGATTACTTCACTTAGTTATACTATCCTATTGAAAAGCAATCAGTGGGTTGTTATACTCGAACAATTGTTTGCTAATTGAAACATGGGGGGCACATTCGCGTCAGGCACCGTTTTGAGAGGAATCGCTATGCGTTCGATTGAGATTTGCGCTGGAGCTGGCGGACAGGCATTGGGCTTAGAACAGGCCGGTTTCGCATGTCGCTTTAGTTGAGATTGATCCAATAGCCTGTACCACTCTGAAGATGAATCGTCCTGATTGGAATGTCATCAGAGGTGACATCCGTACCTTTTCCGCGAAAGGATATGTTGGCGTCGATCTCTTGGCCGGCGGAGTGCCCTGCCCTCCATTTTCGGTCGCAGGCAAGCAACTGGGGCAAGACGATGAGCGCGATCTCTTCCCCGAAGCACTTCGTCTTGTTCAAGAATGTGATCCAAAGGCTGTATTGTTGGAAAACGTTCGTGGCTTGTTCTCAAAAAAGTTTGAGAGTTATCGAAATGAGATAAAAAACTATTTGGAAAACTTGGGTTATATTTGTTTTTGGGAGCTTGTGAATGCCAATCACCACGGCATGCCGCAACAGCGTTCTCGAACTATACTGATAGCACTGAAAGAGGAATATGCCCCCTATTTTTCTTGGCCTTTGGGTGTCGTTGCTCCACCACCAACA
>JAITTM010000059.1 GCA_031286975.1 Coriobacteriales bacterium | reverse complement strand
CCGCCATCGCCTTTTGCCGCGAGAATGACCTGCTCTTGGTGCACGACAACGCCTACAGCGAGATATCCTACGACGGCTATGTGGCGCCGTCCATCCTTGAGCGCCCCGGTGCCAAAGAGGTGGCTATCGAGATGTTTAGCCTCTCAAAGACCTACAACATGACGGGCTGGCGCATCGGTTTTGCTGTGGGCAACCCTGTTGCCGTGCGTGCGCTGGGCACCGTCAAGAACAACCTCGATTCCGGGCAGTTCACCGCCATTCAGGACGCCGCCATCGTGGCACTGGACGGCTCGCAGCAGTGTGTCGCCGATATGTGCGCGCTCTATCAGCACCGTCGCGACCTCGTACTCGATGCTCTGGCTGCCATCGGCATCCCCTGCGAGGCACCCAAGGCCACCATCTACGTCTGGGCCAAAGTTCCCGCCGGTTTTACCTCAGCAGAATTCGCGGAGAAGGTCTTGACCGAGGCGCACGTGATCGTCACGCCCGGCAGCGGCTACGGCCCCGATGGCGAGGGCTACATCCGCATCTCACTCACCACACCAGATGACCAACTGCTCGAAGCCGTACGCCGTATCAAAGAGACGCTCGCATAAAAGCGGCATCTGTGGCTGGCAGGAAGGGCCAACAAACAACTTGCGTTATAATATGAGCAACTAAACGACCGCATAACGAGTGACCCTCAGCACCGCAGAAAGGATCAGCATGTCCGGACATTCCAAGTGGGCGACCACCAAGCACCGCAAGTTCGCCCAGGACGCTAAGCGTAGCGCCATATTCTCAAAGCTTTCGCGCAACATCACCGTTGCTGCCAAAGAGGGTGGCGACCCTAACCCCGACAACAACGCCTCGTTGGCAGCTGCCGTCGCCAAGGCTAAGGGCTACTCCCTGCCTAAGGATAAGATCGATGCCGCCATCAAGAAGGCCTTTGCCAGCGGCAGCGACGGTTCCAACTACGAGAACGTCGTCTACGAGGGCTATGGTCCGGCGGGCGTGGCCGTCTATCTCGAGGCGCTGACCGACAACCGCAATCGCACGGCGGCCGATGTGCGCTCCGCGTTCAGCCACAGTGGCGGCAACCTGGGCACCACCGGCTCGGTGGCCTTCCAGTTCGAGCGCAAGGGGCAGCTCATCATCGAGAAGAGCCAGTCACCCGACGAGGACGAGCTCATGATGCAGGTGGCCGAGGCCGGCGGCGACGATTACGAGGATGCCGGCGAGGAGTGGTATATCATCACCGTCCCCGCGGAGCTCAACAACGTTAAGAAGAGTCTGGAGGAGCAGGGCATCGAGATAAAGGGTGCCGAGCTCATCATGCAGCCCACCACGCCCACCGAGGTTACGGTTGCTGATGCCAAGAAGGTCATGCGCCTCATCGACAAGCTTGAAGATCTGGAGGATCTCCAAAACGTCTATCACACCATGGATATCACCGACGAGATAGCCGCCGCTTTGGACGAATAACAGGAGGCAGGCGAGTCATGCGCTTGGTTTGCGGAGAAGTTCGAGCCGTCCTGGCTGTATCCCACGGACGGCAGCGGCTTGCCGTGAGCTATCCTGACCTGGCGGGGCAGCCTGTCTCGGGCATCGCCATCAACTACCTGCAGCTTGCTCCCGCCTGCAAAGCGGGCGATACCGTTGCACTCAACACCACCGCCGTAGACCTGCAACTGGGTACCGGCGGTGTCTTGTTTGTGGTTCCCTCTGCGGCGCAGAAAAGTGACAGCGGGGCGCAGGGAGATAGGGCAGATGCCACCCCGCCCCTCTCTGCCACCCCGCCCCTCTCTAGCACCCCGCCACCTGTGGGCGGCCATATCATGAAGCTCCGCTACACGCCGTTGCAGCGCGAGGTGTTGGCCATCGAGGAGCAAAGCTCCCCGCATCACGAGCAACTCAAGGCCGCGCGCTCACTTGCGGGCAGACCTGTGGTTTGCTGCGAGTTGCACAGCCAGGTGCCTCTGGTAGCGGCCGCGGTCAAGCACCTTGAGCCGCAGGCAACCCTTGCCTACTGCATGACCGACCAGGCGGCGCTCATGCTGGCGTTCTCGGAGATGATCCCGGCGGCTCAGGCAGCGGGGCTCATCGATGTGACCATCAGCTGTGGCCAGGCGCTCGGTGGCGACCACGAGGCGATCACTCTGCACTCAGGCCTGCTTGCCGCCGCCCAAGTGCTCAAGGCCGACGTGATCATCGTGGGCATCGGCCCTGGCATCGCGGGCAGTGGCACCGCCTTTGGGCACGGCGGCATCGCCCAGGGCGAGGCGCTCAATGCTGTTGCCACCCTCAGCGGTGTGCCCATCGCCCCCCTCCGTCTCTCCTTTGCCGATGCGCGCACCCGCCATCAGGGCGTGAGCCATCACAGCATCTGTGCTCTGGCAGACATTTGCCTGGCAGAGGCCGTCATCCCGCTGCCCAATGATCTGCCTTACGAGCAGCGGCAGCAGGTCGACAGGGCCCTTGAGCAGGCGGGCATCTATGAGAAGCACGGTGCGGTCGAGATTCCCGTCGACCCAGAAGCCATCGACCTGCGGGGTTTGGCCGTCACCACCATGGGGCGCACGCGGCAGGAGGATCCCGCGTTCTTCTCCGCAGCCTATGCCGCTGGCATCCTGGCTGGCAGCCTGCTTGCAGAGCGGTGCTAGCGCAGCATGACGGGCATTGCGTCCTCCCAACTCACCAACGCCTGCGAGGACTACCTGGCCTATCTTGCCGTCGAGCGCGGCGCATCGCCGCATACCATCGAATCCTACGGGCGTGATCTCCGCAGCTACCTGGCCTACCTCGCTGCCCAGGACATCAGCAGCCTCGATGCCATCAAGCGCGAGACCATCGTGGCCTACCTCGCCACGCTGCAGGAGGCGCAGTACGCTTCATCGTCCATCGAGCGTGCCGTGAGCGCCCTTAAGGGTTACCACAGATTCGCCGCGCGCGAGAACCTCGCCGCCAAGGATCCTGCGGCGCTGGTGCGGCTGCCCAAGACACCCGCCCTCTTGCCCGAGACCCTGAGCATCGCCCAGATGGGCATCCTGCTCGACCAGCAGTTTCCTGCCACGGCGGCCGGCGAGCGTGACCAGACCCTGCTCGAAGTGCTCTACGGCTGTGGCCTGCGTGTGAGCGAGCTTGTCAACCTTGATCTGGCGGCCGTGCTCTTTGACGAGGGCTATCTGCGCATACACGGCAAAGGCGACAAGGAGAGGATCGTGCCGCTGGCAGGCAAGGCCGTCACGGCACTTGAGCACTACCTCCTGCATGCCCGCGGGCAACTGCATCCCAAAGGGCAGCTGGTGCCGCGCGAGGGGAGTGCCGTCTTTCTCAATATGCGCGGTCTTCGCATGACCCGGCAAGGCGTATTCAAGATAGTCGCCAAATATGGCGCGCTGGTGGGCATCGATGAGCTGCACCCGCACTCGCTGCGCCACTCGTTTGCAACCCATCTGCTTGAGGGCGGGGCAGACCTGCGCTCCATCCAAGAGCTCCTGGGGCACTCGGACATCACCACCACGCAGATATACACCCACGTCAACCGCTCCCATATCCGCGAGGAATACCTCTCAACCCATCCGCGGGCAAAACTGCGCTAGCGCAGTTTTTCCCGCTGCCATTCGCTCGGCGGCCGTCTGCAAG
>JAITTM010000047.1 GCA_031286975.1 Coriobacteriales bacterium | reverse complement strand
CATGAAGGCTATGATCACCTGCGTATCCCGCTTCACTATCGGTTCGACGGTGATGGTGAAGGTGTAGGAGCCCTTCTCCAGATCAAGGGTGAAGCGGTTCATCAGGCCCAGGTCTTCTTTGGTGTAGATAACACTGCCCGTGCTGTCCGTCAGCTCGATGCGAGTGTTGCTGTTGGAGCCCGCAACGGAGACGGAGCCAACGTAGGTGCCCTCCGTCACGATGGTGAAGCTGTCGCTGTACTCCTTGGGCTTATCGTCGTTGAACTCGAAGGTTGCGTTGTAGGTCGAGTCAAGCGATGTGAGCATCGAAGCTCCGATACAGGCGCAGCAGCCGATAAGCGAGACCACGAGGCAGAGTGTGACGACGAGTGCCGTGCGCCTGCCGGTAGGCGACTTGGGAGCCTGTGGCGGGTAGGGTGGGGGATACTGCCAACCCTGCGGCGGGGGATAGTGGCCACCCTGCGGCGGGGGATAGGACGCAGGAGGGGCTACGGGATAGGGCGCGGCACTTTGCCCTGGCTGATAGGAGCCCTCTTGCTGCTGCGGATACTGAGCCGCCTGCCCCGGCGGATAGGGCGCCTGACCCTGCTGCGGCGGGTAGGGCGCGGGGTAGGGCATTGGAGGGGGAGTTGCCCCTGTTGGTGGGGCGGGCACAAGCAGGGGAGGCGTGGTCTTCTCCGCGGGCTTTTTATTGAGGCCCATAACGCCCAGATAGAGGAACAGGGCGCTTAAGGGGATGAGGAATACCAGCATGCACAA
This sequence comes from Coriobacteriales bacterium, assembly GCA_031286975.1. Taxonomy (GTDB): domain Bacteria; phylum Actinomycetota; class Coriobacteriia; order Coriobacteriales; family UBA8131; genus JAITTM01. Next base: position 7,485 of record JAITTM010000047.1, on the reverse strand, counting down.
CAGTACCACCGGGTCGATACTCATCTGGCTTGTGCTGCTCAGGTCGCTCAACTGTGAGCCGACCGTCTCGACAAGCAGGAAGGTCACGACGGTCGAAAAGAGGTTGTTCAGCGCGTGGAAGACCATGGGTAGCAGCATGGTGCCCGTCTTGATGCGCATATATGAGAGCCCCATGCCCAAGATCATGGTGGGCATAAAACGATAGATGTCGGTGTGGAACAGGCCGAATATGACACCCATTATCAGTACGCGCACCGCAACGCTCGTAATCGAGCCGAGTGACGTGAGGATGAGCCCTCGATGCAGGAATTCCTCGCAGATGCCTGGCAGGATAACAACGGCAAAGATCGCAAAGAGGATGTTGACCGAGCTGATGTAACCGCCGAGCTCAGCGCCGACCTCGGACATCCCCGGAAACAGCGCTGCCATCAGAAGCGTTACCGCATAGGTGCCAAAAAAGCAGCCCAGGTAGATACAAAGACCCCCACGCCACTGTCTGAACGTTGCCTTGACCAGGGGGAACATCTGCTTGAACGGCAGCTTGCTGAGCTGCCATCCCACAAGTGCCGCGCTGATGCAGACCGCCTCGCTGATAACCGTGCCCCACATGCCTATCTGCGCGGGGAGCACAAAGCCCAAGGCGAGCAGAACCAGCATCACAACCGCAAAGCTGCCGATTCCCACGAATATCTTGCTTCTCGTCACTTCCATAAGACCTCATTTCTGTCAGGAACAGTATACTGCAAGGCATGAAAAAACTCCTTCTGCACAGCTGCTGCGGACCTTGCTCCGTTGTTCCCTTCGATCGGATGACCCACGAGGGTTTCTCGGTTGCCACGGCATTCGTGAATTCCAACATCCATCCCAAAGAAGAGTACGCCCTGCGCATCGGTACCTGGATGGACTACGCCAAGACCAGAGGGATACCCACTTTTGAAGGAGCCTATGACCCTCAACTCTGGGAGAAGACCGTGGGTGTCCATGGTGGCCCCTATCCCTTGCTGGAAGCCGCGCCCGGGTATCGGGAGAACCTCGCCCAGCGCCAGGTGCGTTGTGCCGCCTGCTATCGCCTGCGGTTTGAGGAGCTTGCCTCGCTTGCCTCCCAAAACGGGTTTGCCGCCATCAGCAGCACCTTGACCATCAGCCCCTATCAGTTCACCCCGCTCATCCTTGCGGAGTTGGAGCGTGCGGCTCATGCAGTGGGATTGCAGGCGGTGGCGCACGATTTCTCGGAGCACTACGCCGAGACAAGCCGTCGTTCACGTGAGCTGGGCATGTATCGGCAGAACTACTGCGGTTGCCGCTACTCGCAGGAAGAAGCTCAGCTGGAGCGCGCGGAGCGCAAGGCCGCCCGCAAAGTTGCCCGCAAGGCCGCCCGCAAAGGCGGAGGCGACCTGCCACCCTCAGAGCACCTCGCGCTCGCGTCCCTGCAAAGCTTTTTGGCAGAAGGTACTGCATGTTGACCAGTAACTTTGACTACCAGCTCCCCGCGGAGCTGATTGCGCAGGAGCCAGCGATGCCGCGGGACTCCTGCCGCCTCCTGGTGCTGCATCGCTGCTCTGGTCGCATTGAGCACAGGGTATTTGCGGACATCATCGACTACCTCGACCCTGGGGATCTGCTGGTTGCCAACAACACACGGGTTCTGCCTGCGCGGCTGTTGGGGCAGAAGGAGAAAACAGGTGGTGCCGCCGAGGTATTGCTGCTGCGCAAGCGGGCGCAGGCAGCAGACGACAGCGAGGAGCAGTGGGAGGCGCTGGTCAAACCTGGCAGGCGGCTCAAACCGGGCGCTCGCATCGTCTTTGCCGCCACGGACGGAACAGTGGCACAGGCGGAGGCAGCGATTGCGGGCACGCCGCATGAGGGTCAGGCAAAGCATCTTTTCACACAGGAGCGGAATCCAAGCGTAGGGGGCGAGAAGCGCTGCCTCCTTACGGCGCAGGTCGATGCCTGGGTGAAGGACGGTCAGCGCGGCGAGCGCCTGGTCTGTCTGCGCGCTGCCCCCGGCACCACGGTAACGGCCGCTCTGCACGCGGTTGGCACGGTGCCTCTGCCCCCCTATATCAGCTCCTATACGGGGGATGGCGAACTTTATCAAACGGTCTTCTCCCAAGCTGAGAAGTCGGCTGCGGCACCCACGGCAGGCCTGCATTTCACTCCAGAGCTCCTGAGCAGGGTCGCTGAGAAGGGTATTGCTTTTGAGACGGTCGAGCTGGAAGTGGGGCTTGACACCTTTAGAACGGTGGACGAAAGACATATTGAGGATCACCACATCCACACTGAGCGCTACTCGGTGAGCCAGGCCGTCATCGATGCCGTTGAGCGCACCCGGGCGGCAGGGGGGCGCGTCATCGCTGTGGGCACTACCAGCGTGCGCTCGCTCGAAAGCGCCTGGGACGTGGCTACGGGCAGGCTTTTGCCGCGCAGTGCGGCTACAACCGCACTCTATATCACGCCGGGGTATGGCTTTAACGTGGTTGACGCGCTGCTGACTAACTTCCATGTGCCGCGCTCGACCCTTTTGATGCTGGTGAGTGCATTTGCCACGCGTGAACAGATACTCACCGCGTATACTGAGGCGGTTGCCCAGCGCTATCGCCTGCTTTCGTTTGGCGACGCGATGTTGATCGTGTAGGATCAGCCGCCCCTAGGACTCAGAACAGAAAGGCGACACGTGAGTAACCCGCACTTCCACTTCGACCTGCAAGCCAGCGATTCTGCCTGTTGTGCGCGTGCCGCTACCTTTGCAACGCCGCATGGAGCGATCCATACGCCGACCTTCATGCCGGTGGGCACGCATGCCACAGTCAAGGGCGTCACCGTGCCCCAGCTTGAAGCGCTGGGCGCGCAGGTGGTGCTGGCCAACACCTACCATATGTTCTTGCGCCCCGGCGCTGAGCTGGTGGCCGCGGCGGGTGGTCTGCATCGCTTCATGAACTGGGATCACCCCCTTCTTACCGACTCGGGCGGCTTCCAGATATTCAGCTTGGCGAGCACGCTCAAGCTCGATGACGATGGCGTGAGTTTCTCATCCATCGTCGATGGCGCCAGACACCGCTGGACGCCTGAAGAGAATATGCGCGTGCAAAACCTTCTGGGCGCCGACATCATCATGCAGCTCGACCAGTGCCCACCCTATCCCTCCACCAAAGAGGATGTCGCGGTCGCTGTCAGGCGCAGCGCGGCTTGGGCGCGACGTTGCCGTGCGGCACAGACCAACCCCCGGCAGGCGCTTTTTGGCATCGTGCAGGGGGGGATATTCCTCGACCTGCGCCTTGAGAGCATACGCCTGCTTGAGCACGCGGGAAGCGAGGTCGCTCCCTTTGAAGGCTATGGCATCGGGGGCTACTCGGTGGGGGAGCCCCACGAGGTCATGTTCGAGACCTTGGGCGCGGTTGCCTCCGCGCTACCCGCCGATAAGCCACGTTACCTCATGGGTGTGGGCAACCCCACGACTTTAGTGCGTGCCATCGGTTTGGGCATCGATCTCTTCGACTGTGTTTTGCCCACGCGTACCGCCCGTATGGGTACGGCCTTCAGCTCTGAGGGACGCCTCAATCTGCGCAATGCCCGCTTTGCGCGCGATTTCTCCCCACTCGACCCCTTGTGTGAATGTGAGGTCTGCAAGAACTATACCCGCGCCTACCTGCGCCATCTGGTCACCTCAAAGGAGATGCTCGGCTCCACCCTGCTATCGCTGCACAACCTGCACTATCTGCTGGACCTGACACGCAAGGCCCGTGCTGCCATACAGGCTGGTTCTTATGCCACTTTTATGGAATCTTGGTACAATTCGCCTGCTGCACACGACTTCTAGCAAAACTGCTGCTGATTCTCTCCAGAAGAATGTCTATAATAACCTGCTGTGTGGTTTCACATTAATCGACCAAGAAGAGGGATGTATGCCTGACAAACGGTTCCAAGCAAAGAAAAAGCCTTCACGCTCAAAGCCACAGATCGCGTTGTTGATTATCCTCGTGCTTCTCCTGGCTGGCTCAGCGGTGATGTTCTGGCCTCCGGCTGAGAAGATAAAGCAAGGCCTGGATGTCCAAGGCGGCCTGTCCGTGGTCCTGGAGGCCAGCAACCCCGATGGCTCCGCTGTTTCCGCCGATGACATGGCGGTTGTCCAGCAGGTCATCGAGCGACGCGTCAACCTGCTGGGTGCTTCTGAGACCAATGTCCAGGTGCAGGGCACCAACCAACTGCTCGTGCAGATTCCCGGCATCGTCGAGCAGACGCAGGCACTGCAAACCATCGGGCAGACGGGTATCCTTGAGTTTGTCAATGTCGCGGATATCACAGACGAGAGTATCCAAGAGGCGCTCAACGCGGGTCAGACCTATCTACAGATAGCAATCGACCCTGCTACGGGGCAGCCTGTTGACGAGACAAAAGAGCCTGACTTGCCCAATGGACCCATCGATCCGGCAACAGAATCTGTGACTCCCACTGTCGATGACAGTACCCAGGAGACGCAGGAGACGCAGGAGACGCAATACACCTATTCAGCCATCACTCTTACACAGGGCGAATACACCAACATCTTCACCGGCTCGAATATCACGAGCGTCAATATCGGTTTGGAGGGCAAAACGAGCCGCTTCTACGCGGTCAACATCACGTTGGACGGCACGGCTACCCAGGCCTTTGCGGAGGTGACGCGCGCCCTGTATCCCACCAACGGCCGTATCGCCATCGTGCTTGACGGCGTGGTGCAATCAGCTCCTGCGGTGAATGACGCCATCACCGATGGCGATGTCGCAATCACAGGCAACTATGACCTGGACGGCGCGAACTCGCTCAAGACGATCCTGCAATCGGGCTCCTTGCCGGTGGGGCTCAAGGTCATCAACTCGCAGATGGTCGGGCCGACGCTCGGGCAGGACTCCCTGCGTGCCGGCATCCTGGTTGCGGCGATCGGTCTTATCCTCGTTGCCGCCTATCTGCTCCTGTTCTATAGGGGCATCGGCTTTTTGACGGCAGGCGCCGTTGCGGTGTTCGCGGTGCTGTACCTGGGTGTTTTGGGGCTGCTGTCGTTCTTCAACCTCTTCTCGCTCAGCTTGGCGGGTATCGCCGGTATCGTGCTTGCCATCGGTGTGGCGGCCGACTCGTCGATCCTGGTGCTTGAGCGCTTCAAGGAGGAGATACGCATGGGGCGCTCCGTGCGTGCCAGCTCGATAACCGGTGTCAAACACGCGATCGTCACCTCCATCGATGCCGACTTCGTGACGCTCATCTCCGCCTTGGCGCTGTTCTTTATCGGCATCGGTTCGGTCAAGGGCTTTGGGCTTACGCTTGCCTTGGGAGTCGTCTGTGATATTGCGGCCATGCTCCTGTTCAAGGCGCCGCTGGTCAGGTTGCTCGCCCCCAAGGTGATAGCCAGACATCCCGGTTTTTGGGGTATCAGGGAGGATGAGGACATCGCACGTGCCTCCGGTGAGCTGAAACGGGGTGTGGCACATGGTTAGGCCATTCAAGAAGGAGATCAACTTTCTCAAGCATCGCAGGTTCTTTTTTGTCCTGGCGGGCATACTGCTCCTTGTCTCCGCCGCCGCCTTGCCTATCCGTGGTTTGAATTTTGGCATCGAGTTCGTTGGTGGTACCTCCATCAACTTCTCGAATACCGGGGATATCGGTATCGAGGAGATGCGCACGACCTTTGAGGAGATGGGCATCGAGAACCCCATCATCCAGACCTCCGTCAATAGCGAGAGCGGCACGGCGGGCTTTCTCGTGCAGATATCCGAGATGGACTCGGATATCGCGTCAGGCTATAAGGATAAAGTCGTTGAAGCCCTGGGGCTGAACCCCACCACGGCGGAGTCCAACACGGTCAGTTCGAGCTGGGGAGCCGAGGTGGCGCGCACATCGGCGATAGCCTTCTTGGTTGCCATCGTTCTTATCATCGCCTATATGGCGTTTCGCTTCGAGTACAAGATGGGTGTCACGGCGGTTATCACCCTCATCCATGACCTGGTCATCATCGTGGGTGTCTATGCGGTGCTGGGGCGCGAGGTGACACCCAACGGGGTTGCCGCCCTGCTCAACATCATGGGGTATTCGCTCTATGACACCGTTGTCGTGTTCCACCGCATCAACGATAACCTCGGCAACACCGAGCGCCACTCGTTCATGACGGTTGCGAACCACTCCATCAACCAGGTATTCATACGTACCATCAACACCACGCTCTCGACATTGATACCGGTTGTCGCCATGCTGTTCTTTGGTGGAGAGACCCTGAAGGACTTTGCCTTTGCCATGGCTATCGGCTTGGTGTTGGGCTCGTACTCGTCCATCGCGATAGCCTCGCCGATCTATGCTCTGTGGAAGCAGCGGGAACCCAAGTTCAAGAGACTCGCTCAAAAATACGGGGAGAATGTCGACACCTTCACCACTGAGGAGCAACTGCAAAACTGACGGCGCATCAGGGGCGAAGCGCTGTTCTGCAGCTGCGTTGGCGGTGGCGCGAGCTTAAGCGCTGTCCCGCTACTCAGAAGAAGGCTCATCCTCGCCGCCACCCTCTGTCTGTGGTGGGCTTGTCTGCGGCAGCACCCAGGTAACCAGGATATCCTCGCTATACGAAAGAGCGCTTGGAGCATAGACCAGGTGGGTCGGGTCGATGCCGGCAAAGTAGAGCACCCCGCTGAACTGCTCGTCTGACGCAAGCTCCTTTGCCTCGAAGCTGCCACTGATATGCTCGCCGTCCTGTGCGGTGCCGATAAAGGTGTCCAGACGGCTGCCATCGGCGAGCTCCAGACGCCACTGTGTCGAATAGATATTCTTTGTCCCGGCACTCTTGTTTGAGAACAGCACGGTTATCTTGGTCAGCGGCGTGCCGTCGTATGCCAGAGGTCCGTCCTCGATCGCTGTGACCGTGACCAGAAGGCTGTCTGAATCGATGGTGCTGCCCACGGCAAGGTTCTTGATGGGTGCATTTTCCGGCGCTCCCACAACGGTGGGAACCAAGGGCTCCAGTGGCTTCACGGGTGCTGGCGTGGGCAGTCCAAACAGCAGGAGCAGTGTCATGGTTCCCGCCGCCGCCAGCACCACAAGCACCCAGAACCACAGGCGCGCAAAGAAGGGACGAAGACTCCTGCCACAAAAAGGGCAGTGGTTGATGTTGCTTACAACGCGGCTTCCGCAACGCTTGCAACGAATCACCCTGCGGGAGAAAATCGGCGAGATGGGGTTCTTGTCGCTGCGGGATGCCTGGCGACGATGTCCGTCAAAGCGGTTTCCTGCATCAGAAAAATGCCATTGCCTGGATCGCTTGCGCCTTATATACGCCACACAACCTCCCCCGAGCAATTCAAGATGCCGTCACTTCTCCCCATGTAGCTCATAAGTGTACCGTATTGCCGCCACTGGCGCACGCGTCCCTTCGAGCAGACAGCGATCAAAGCAGGGAGAATATCCGGTAACTCCAACCTGACAGCAAACTGAGCATGCGGCAATGCGAACATCATGGCGTGAATGGCAGCC
>JAITTM010000225.1 GCA_031286975.1 Coriobacteriales bacterium | reverse complement strand
TTCGTTCGTTTTATTGTTATATCATCAATTTATCATCAGAAGCCTTTTTTGAAGCCCAAAAAACGTTGATTTATCAGGCGTTTCAGCGTTTTGCCTACCTATTCCCACTCAATCGTCCCGGGGGGCTTGGATGTGATGTCGTAGACCACGCGATTCACGCCTTCTACCTCGGCCACTATGCGAGTGGAGATGCGGGCGAGCAGCTCGTAGGGCAGGCGAGCCCAATCGGCGGTCATGGCATCGCGGGATTCGACGGCTCGCAGGATTATGGGGTGAGCGTAGGTGCGCTCGTCGCCCATCACGCCCACACTGCGGATGTCAGGCAGCACGGCAAAGTACTGCCACACACTCCGCTCACTCGCGTGATCACCGGTCTGCTCGAACAGCGAGACGTTGTAGGCATCAATCTCCTCGCGCACGATAGCGTCGGCGTTGCGCAGCATCTCGAGCTTCTCCGCAGTTACATCGCCTATGATGCGCACGGCCAAGCCAGGACCAGGAAAGGGTTGGCGATGCACGATATGGCTGGGCAGCCCCAGCGCGGTGCCTAGGGCGCGCACCTCGTCTTTGAACAGATTGCGCAGCGGCTCAATGAGCTCAAAATGCACACCCTCCGGAAAGGGAATCAGATTGTGGTGGCTCTTGATGGTCGCGGCGGACTTACTCGCCTTGGCGGATCCGCTCTCGATGACATCCGGATAGATGGTGCCCTGCGCCAAAAACCTCACACCGTCGAGTTTTTGCGCCTCCTCAAAGAACACGCGCCAAAACTCACTGCCAATGATGCGCCGCTTTTGCTCGGGGTCGGTCACGCCCGCCAGCGCGGTGGCGTAGCGTTCCTCGGCATGCACGTGCACAAAATCCACGTCGAACTGCCGCGTGAACACCTCCTCCACCTCTTCCGGCTCGTTTTTGCGGAGAAGCCCGTGATTCACAAACACGCAGGTCACCCGCTTACCGATGGCGTGCGCCAGCAGGGCGGCGACCACACTGGAGTCTACGCCGCCACTGAGCCCCAAAATCACCCGGCTGTCCCCCACCTGCGCGCGCACGGCCGCTGTGGTGTCATCGATAATGGAACTCATAGTCCAGTTGGGCGTGAGCTTGGCGATGTCGAACAAAAAGTGTTGCAGCATCTGGCTGCCATAGGTGGTGTGGTGTACCTCGGGATGGAACTGCGTGGCATATAGCTGCCGAGCCGCGTCCTCCATCGAGGCGATGGGCGTGGTGGGGGTCGAAGCCGTGGCCACAAAGCCATCAGGCACGCTACCCACCGAGTCGCGATGGCTCATCCAGACCGTCTGTGTGGCGGGTGTATCGCCTAAAAACGCGGACTTCTCCCCACCAGTGCAGCGGCTCAGCTCGGCCGGACCGTACTCGCCGATGTCTGTCTGTGGCACGGTGCCACCCAGCGCAACCGCCATCGCCTGCATACCGTAGCAAAAGCCCAGCACTGGCACGCCCAGCTCCAAGAAGCGTGGATTCAGGGCAGGCGCACCCTCGGCATAGACACTCGCCGGGCCGCCCGACAAGATGATGGCGGCGGGAGGATCGGCCTCCAGCTCGGCACAATCCACATCAAAGGGAACGATCTCGCTATACACCTTGAGGTCGCGCACGCGACGCGCGATAAGCTGCCCGTACTGCGCCCCAAAATCGACCACGATCACGCGCTGCAATGGCTTGTTCTGCTCCACAGGATTCCTTTCATCCGCTTTGTCTGACGCAGAACTCATTGTATCGTAAGGCTGCCTCCAATGACTGTGTGCACGGCAGATTGTGGGCATATGTGCCGCCCCTCTGTCTCGTTCGGTAACTTGTTGCAGGTAACTTGTTGCTAGTAAAAACTATAAAACTATATCTGTACGTTATTCCGAATACGAAGTGGGTTATTTGCTATAATTGTCGCTCACATAGATGCACGAACACTAGTGGAGCAAAGGGAACAACAAGCAAGGTTCAACCCGCCATACCTCAAAGACGCGAACGGTTGGGTTGCTACAAAAAGGGAGATTCGCAAAATGAAAAAACAACTACTTGCAATTTTGTGTGCCGCATTGCTTTGCAGCATGCTCATTTTGCTTGGCTGCTCTTCATCGAACAGTGATTCTGACAATACCTCGGAGGGCAGTTCGGCTAGCACGTCGTCAAATGAGAACTTGGTTCCACTCGTAACATCAGACGACTATACGATAACGTTCACAAATACACCACCCGCATATTTTATAGATGAAGAAGGGTGGGTTAAAAGAAAAATACTAGCGATTGAAGTGGAGTTTACAAACAACTCAACTGAAGCAACGTCGTTATCCAGTATCGCAAGCACTCAATGCTATTATGAGAAAAATGCTGCTGAAAAAAACACAAGAATCGCGGCGATACCATGCGATTATCTTTATGACCAAGAGAATATAGATAAATATGGAGCATGGGCCGATATCTATCGTGGTAAAGTTGAGCCTGGACAGACACAAAAAATATACGCATTGTTTTCTATTCAGCAGGTTGAGGACAATGAACCAATGATTGTTGAGTGGAGACTAAATGGTCAAGGAGCAGGAAGCGATGTTGTGATTGCCAGAAACTCCTATGAATTCACGGCAGACTCATTTAAGGAATAACCCCAGGCCAGCCAAGCGCAAAATGCAACCAAGCAAGGGAATGCCTGTCATGTCAGCACAGAAACCAAAGGTCTCACCTGCCGAAAAACGCTTCAACTACGTCGTCGTCATCTTTGCAAAACTGGCCGCCCTGGTGTTGAGCGTCTTGGCCCTGAGCGGCTACACCATCCGGAGCTTCTCGACAGAAAGCGTCATCGGACTACTCACTACGGCTATCGTGCTTCTGGTTTTGGCGGGCATACAGGACAGCACGACCATCATGCGTGAGCTCAAAGAGCTCAGCGCCCAAAAAGCCCTCAACGACCAGCTGATCAACAACATCCAGAGCAACGTGGCAAACATCAAACTGCATGCGGAGAAAATCGAGCACCTGGAGCAGTGACTCACCCCACAGCGGCGCAGATGGCAGGGGCTAGCTGAGCATTGCGCTGCGCAAGGCGGATGTTGGTCTCGAGCCAACTGGCGATGGTGCCGGTGTCAAAGCCCTCGTCCGGTGAGACCTCGATGGCAAACATCTTCTCGGTTGCCAGCAGCTCGACGAGCGCGTCGGTGAGCTGGATCTCGCCACCGGCGCCAGGTGCCGTGTGCTCAAGAATACGCATGACCGCGGGTGTGAGCAGGTAGCGCCCAAATATCGCCAGGTCGCTGGGTGCCTCATCCACGGGGGGCTTCTCCACCAGGGCCTTGACCTCCCAGACCGTTGTTGCGACTGAGGGTTTCTCAATCGCCTCGCCTGCAGCTGCGCTCATCTCAAAATGACACGAGGAAGAAGTGGCTGTGGACACAGGCAACTCGGGATGTCCTACCAGAGGATTGCCCTCTACTGGCACAGCGTCGATTATGCCAAAGCGGGAGACATCCTCGTGGGGCACGCGCATAACGGCGATCACGCTGGCACCCCCGTTGTGCTGCGAGACCTCAAGCATGCGAGGGAGCAGGGCGTTATCGGGCACCAAAACGTCACCCAGCAGCACGTAGAAGGGCTCATCCCCCACCGCGGTGGCGGCGCAGCGGATGGCGTGTCCCAGGCCTAGCGGCTCGGTTTGCTCCGCAAAGGTAACCGGCAGGCTGCCGGCGTGCTCAACAGCTGCCGCAAAGGCGGTCTTGCCCGCCTGCGCAAGATGCTCCGCCAGGGTCTTGTTGGGGGAGAAGTGCTCCTCGATTGCCCGCTTGCTGGCATTGCTGACTATAACGACTTCGTTAGCGTTGGCAGCCAGGGCCTCCTCGACCACATATTGGATGGCGGGGCGCTCAAGCACCGGCAGCATCTCTTTGGGCTGTGCCTTGGTGGCAGGCAAGAAGCGTGTGCCAAGACCTGCCGCTGGGATTATCGCCTTCATGTTACGCCTTTCATCGCTTGCGCGAAGCGACCTGCGGTCGCGGGTGACCACAGGTTGCTTTTGCGCGCTCATTGCGGGATGACACAGGTCGCCCTGCTACTGATAGGTGATCTCGGCTGTTTCTACCAGCCATTTGTTGGCTTTGGTGCGCAGCGCCGCCTCACGGATCTGGTACATGCGACCAGTGCCCTCAAACTCAGCGCGCACCTCCTTCTCATGCCCGGGTGCCATGAGCCTGAAGGCCTCCTCGATGTCTGTCTCGTCCACGGCAAGCTTGAGATGACGTGCGAGAGCATCCAGGCTGAAGCCCTGTGTGAGCACCTCGCGCGTCTGCAACATGATGCTCATGCCAAACTGCTGCTCATCGGTGCCCTGTGCCTTAAGATACTCCTGCAGGGTCTGACCCTGCCGCTGCAGCTGTTGCTGGATGTTGGCCATCAGGTCGCTGCGGGTGTGCTCATAGAACTCGTCGGCAATCTTGCCCTTGAAGCGCTTTGCCAACTCGGAGGCAGCGGTGAATATCCTCATCTGCTCAAGCTGCTTGTTCTTGGCCTCCATACCCTGCTCGCGAATCTTCTCGCGAAACTCGGCCACCGTCTTGACACCCAGACCAAACATGTTTGCCTCGACCCACGCATCGGTGATGGCGGGAACCACGCGCTTCTGTATCTCCTTGATGGTGACGGTAAAGGTATAGGTCGACTCGGTCTGCTCGCCTTTCTCGTTAAGATCGGGCCCAGTGACATCGAAGGTCTTTGTCTCGCCAACGTTCATGCCCTCGATCTGCCGGTCGAATTCCTCAGGCATATAGCCCTGGCCCGCCGTGTACATCCGCGAATCTGCCGTGAGACCAGGAAGCGGCTCGCCCTTGCCGTCAACCGTTTTGATGGCGATGAGGATGTTGTCGCCGTTTACCACCGCACGGTCGGCGTCCTTCTTGTAGGTTGCATTGTTCTCGGCAATCATAAGGAGCTGCTGGTCGATCTCCTCCTCCGCAACAGCAACCGTGGGAAGCGTGATGCTCACCGGCTCGTAGGAGGAAAGCTCGTAGGTGGGCTGAAGCGTCACCACGGCGTTGAAGCTGTAGTCCTTGCCAGCGGCAACCGTCATCTCCGAGGAGACCTGAGGGGTCAATGCCGCAGGGATGTTCTCTTGCGTGATGGCAAAAGGAGCAAGAAAGTTCATCACAAAGTTGTCGAGATAGGCGTTGAACATCGGCTCGCCAACCGTTGTGATCACATCAGCCTTCAGCTCGTCAAAGGTCGGTTTTTGCTGAAGCTTGTTTTGGTAGGCCAGTGAGATAACGGCGTGTCGTTGGGCGTTATCAACCTCTGCGGGAGTCGCGGTGATCTGCATATGGACGCGACCGTCCTGGGGTGCTTTCTTCTTGATTTTCATACTGCTCCTTAGTGCGTTTTGCGCATCGGCTGGTTTTGTTGTTCCAGTATACCCCGCTCGTGCCCAAAAAAGAAAAAGAAGCTGCGGATAAAACCGTGCGCCCCTCTGGTCGTCATTCACCAGAGGGGCGCCGAATCGCGCTTGGAGCAGTATCGTTACAGCGTTGCCGCCTTAGATCTTGCGCGCCGTGAGGTTGCCGGCAGCGATTGCCTCAGCGATGTTGTAGGGCGTATCGCAGTCGCCAACAGCATAGGTCTCGATGCCGCTCAGGCCGTCGAGCAGCCCCTTATTGGGCAGCAGGTCGCTCACATCCACCACGGAATCTGCCAGAATGGTCTGCTTGAGACCCACGTCGGTGGTAATCTCGATGGAGCCATCACCTACCGCGTCGATCGTCGCGCCAGTCCAGATCTGGGTTCCCGTTGCAGTGAGCGCCGGCAGGAGGAACTCGCGCATATTGGCGGAGTGGCCCTTGTCAAAGACCTTGAGGGGATCGGTTCCCGGAGGCATCCCAAACATGCCGGCGACCACATAATCGTCGGGCGCAACGATGTCAACCTTGTAGCCCTCCCCAGCCAGATAGACGGCTACGTCGACAGCTTGGCAGTTGCCGCCCCAAACCACAACCTTCTGGCCAAGATCGGCACCCAAGAAGCTGGCGAAGTCGTAAACGGTAGTGGAGCCGGAGGATGCCAGGCCAAGAGAGGTGCGCGTGCCACCGGCTGCCAGGATGACCACATCGGGAGCCTCCGCCTTAACAAAGTCTGCATCGACCTCCTGCCCCGTGACAACCGTGACACCGCTGAGCTCCTGCTGCTTGGTGAAGTAGGCTGCCAGGCGGTTGAGGTTCTCGTGCGGACCCTTGATGGCCTCGGCGGATGAGAGCATACCACCCAGCGCCGCGCCCTTCTCATACAAAGTGACGCTGTAGCCACGCTGTGCGGCGATGCGGGCAGCCTCGCAACCAGCCGGACCGCCACCGATGACCATGACCTTCTTGTCGCCGGTAGCGGGCAGCGGCGCATAGCCCTCTGGCATGACCTCGCCATAGGAGCGCCAGTTGGCGGCGTTGACACGGCAATGCTCCATGAGCGCGGTGCCGTGCAGATCGGCATCATAGAAGCAGTGCAGGCAGCGAGTGCAGGGGGCGATCTCGTCCAGCTTGCCCTCCTTGAGCTTGTTAACGTAGCCGGGATCGACACAAAGCGGGCGGTTCATGACGAGAAAGTCGACCTTACCCTCGCTCACGGCCGCCTCAAAGTAGTCGGGAGCCTGGGCGGGGTCGTTATAGGTCGCGCAGCCAACCGGAATGGTGACGGCCTCTTTGACTGCCGCGGCGATATCAAGATTGATGCCGCAACCCGAGTGCTTGGCACGGGTGAGTCCGCCAAAATGCTTGCTGAAGTCGTAGCGCGAGCCAAAGCTGCTCTGACCCTCAAGTCCGCGGGGAGCAAAATACAGCTCAGAAGCGAACTGGGCAACATGCGTACCAGAAGGACCAAGGCGCAGATGGATAGAGTCGGCACCGGCGTCCTGCGCGATCTTGGCGATGGCCTTGGTCTCCTCGATGCTGGTGTAGTGCATGCTCTCGCCCAGGATGTTGTCGTTCTCCTCCACGCCGTTGATGAGCAGCTGCACCACGAAGTCCTGGCCGCAGGCCTCTTTGATGCCCGTGATGACCTCGACCATGAACTTGGTGCGACTCTCGATTGTTTGGGGGCCGTACTCGTCGGTGCGGTCGTTGCGGGCGCGACAGAAGAAGGATTGCCCCAGGTTGTTGGCCGCGAAGTTGAGCTCGTAGGCATCAAAGCCGGTCTCCTTGAGCGTCTTGCCGATGCCGATGATGGCATCCTTCCAGCTCTGGATGTCCTCAATCGTATATTGGCCCAAGAAGTTCTGACCCCAGGTGAGCGGCCCCACGGGCGAGCCCATGGTGTCAAACTGGTAGCCCACCTTGGCACCGGCATCGTGTAGGGCACTCAGCAGGCCCGGCCAGTCGTAGTTCTCAAATGGCTGCTTCATGGGGCTGGCGGTGAAATCCCACAGGTTGGCGCAGTCCTCGATCCACACCATGCCCACGCCGCCCTCGGCCATACGTTTGTAGTAGGTGATGTACTCGTCGGGGATATTGCGCATGAAGGCTAGCTGGAAGGCGGCCGACTTGACCATGCGGTTAGGGATGGTGTGCGGCCCGATCTGCCAGGGCGTGAAGAGGGCGGCGCTGGCAAAGTCGGTGATGGAGTTGCTGGTGTAGTTGTAGTCTTGCGGGTTGAGTGCTCCCGCCGCCCCGCCGCCACCTACTGGCTTATCACCGCCGGTTGGTGTGCTGGGAGTTGGTGTGCAGGCAACCAAACCGGCTCCCGCAACGCCTGCTGCCAGGGTGCCCAGGGCAGCGCCCTTCAAAAACCCGCGTCGTGTCAGGCCCTCGGTGAGGGTTTTGTTCTCTGTGCTCATGATCTTCTCCCTTCCCTCCGATACGCAGGGATTCCGCGTATGCTCCTGATATGTTAGCACAGTAGGCGAAAAAGGAGAAAATACCCGCACGAATAGAGACTCGCGCGACCTGCGGCAACAGCTGCGGTCTGGCCCGCGGTCAGCCTCGGAGGACTCCCTACTTCTTGCTGGCAACCAGTTCTTCGAGCAGAGCCATCTGCTTCTCGGTCTTCTTAAGCCCCGTGATGATGATAAGGACGTAGACCAAGAGCACCACCCAGATGAGGGCGTAGGCACCGATTACAAAGGGGGCGGCATCCAAAACGGTCGAGTAGATTTCTGCGAGTACGGGATCCATGGGCTTCTCCTAAGCTAATTCTCTTCTAATTGCAGTTTGAGGGATTCGAGGCGCTGGTTGAGCTCGACCTGGCGCAGGCGCAGGCGATAGAGGGCGAAGCAGATGAGCGCCATGCCAAAGAGCGCCAGCAAGAAGGGCACAAGCATGCTGGGCGAGAGTCCTGAGTCGGTGCGGAAGATGACCGGGTGGATGGAGGTGGGCACAAAGCGCGTGATGAGGTAGCTGATGCCGGCGTCCACGCAGGCGATGAGACCAAAAACCGCGGCAAAGGTGGCCTTGCGCTCGGGGGCGTCGATGGCGGTGCGCAAGATGAAGTAGGCAATCATCAGCAGCATGAGGATGAGGTAGGTGGTCAGGCGCGGCTCCCAGACCCACCAAACACCCCACTCAAAGCGTGTCCAGAGGTCGCCGCTGAGCATGGTCATGATGATAAAGACGAGCCCGACCTCTGCCGCGATGCGTGCCCGCGTGTCAAAGAAGGGCTTGCGCGCCTGATTCTTGGTGGCAAGATAGCGGATGGAATAGTAGGCCAAGAATGCCAGCGCGCCAAAGCTCACCGTTGCCACCGGCACATGGATGTAGAATATCTTCTGCGAAAGGAGCAGCTTGTTGCTGATGGCCTCGCCACCGATGATGGCGGTCTGGGCGACATTGGCTCCCAGCACCAGCGGCGCCACCAAAAAGCTGAGCAGAAACGCTACCGTTGTGAGCACGATGCCCAGCACCAACGCGACGGGTGCCAGCCTGTTGGCAAGCGCCCTGCTGTGTGTATCCTGTGTCATACGCATCCTTCCTTATCAAGCCCTTATCAAGCCCTTATCAAGCCCGTATCAGGCATCGAGAACAAACCCGTAGAGTACCCAGCTGAGCAGGATCATCACCACATCATAACCGCCCGCCATGGCAAGTGAGCGCCAGTAGTCGCCAAAGTCGTCGACTCCCAGCAGCGCCATCGAGGTGGCGCTCACGCAGGCGTAGAGCAGCGGAAACACCAGCGGGATAAAGAGCACCGCAAGCAGGACATCCTTGCCACGCGTGTGCAAGGTGATGGTGCTGAGCAAGGTGCCGATGCCCGCGATGCCCAACGTGCCCACCAGCAGCGGCAAGACGATAAAGGGTGCCGTAGCCGCCGGTGCAGTGGATGCCAAAAAGAAGAACGCGAACAGGGGCACCGCGATCAGCTGCACCAGCAGCAGGAATATCACATTGGAGGCCGCCTTTGCCAAGAAGACCACGCCCGGATCAAGCGGCACCAGCAGGATGCCGTCAAGGGCCGCGAACTCCTTTTCGTGCGCGAATGAGCGGTTGAGCCCCAGCAGCGAGGTAAACACCACCAGCACCCACAGCAACCCGCCCGCCATCTGCAGGATGTTAAAGCCCCATGCCGTCTGCGCCAGCGCCGCGCCATAGACTATCAAAACAAGCAGCGCATAGATGCCCATCGAGGTGAGCATCTGCTTGGAGCGGATCTCAAGCCGCAGATCCTTGCCCAACAAGGTCTTGAACTGGGAGAAACCCGAGGGTGTTGCAACAGGAGCCTGCATCATGCCAGCACCTCCGCCACGGTTTGGTGATAGCGGGCGGTGAACTGATCGAAGTCAAGGGTATCCTTGCTGGCACAGCAGACCTGCTTGCCCCGCTCGAGCAGCAGGATATGGCTCGCAAGCGCATAGCCCCGGGCTAGGTCGTGGCT
>JAITTM010000105.1 GCA_031286975.1 Coriobacteriales bacterium | reverse complement strand
GAAGGTGGCCGTCGCGTAACGGTCGGTCATGCAGGATATGTAATCGACAACGGCAACGCTTGCCTCCCCCTGCGCAATACGCATATATTCCTCGGGCAGCTCATCCAGGTGCTGGCTGTAGTGCTCAAAAAGGGTGCACACCAACTCGGTTGCCTTGGGCTCCTCGAATTTGGCATTGGAGCGCAGATAGACCTTATCAAAGAGGAACTCCCGCAGCTCCATCATCGCATCCCAGATGAGGGGCGACATCGTGATGTCTCCCGTTTTGTCTGAACTCTCTATCATGTCCTGCACCAAGGTGGTGATACGTTGCGAGTGTGTACTCCCCAGCAAGGTATGCGTGCTTGTCGGAAGCATAGCGCTGGTGATAAGACCGGCACGCAGGGCATCGTCGATATCATGGTTCACGTAGGCGATCCTGTCCGCCGTGGCAACGATGCGACCTTCAAGGGTTGCGGCGCGCTTTGTGCCCGTGTGGTGCAGGATGCCGTCACGCACCTCGTTAGTGAGGTTAAGCCCCTTGCCGTCATGCTCCAAGACATCCACCACACGAAGCGATTGCTCGTTATGGCAAAACAGCCGGGGATGCTCCCTGGGGTCAAGACCTTGATAAAGCGCCAGGGAGTGCGAGAGAGCCGTCTCGCCACTGTGCCCATAGGGCGTGTGCCCCAGGTCGTGCGCAAGGCCGATGGCCTCGGTCAGATCCTCATTGAGCGCCAGGGCTCGGGCAATGGAGCGCGCTATCTGCGTCACCTCAAGCGTATGCGTCAGACGTGTCCGATAGTGATCCCCCACAGGAGCTACAAAGACCTGGGTCTTGTGAGAAAGGCGCCTGAACGCCTTGGAGTGGAGTATCCTGTCGCGGTCGCGCTGGAAGGCAGTGCGCAAAGGGTCGCTGTCAGCTTCGCCCTGTCGGGTTGCCGCATCGGCAAAAGCCGCAAAGGGGCTGAGATTCTCATGCTCCAACGCCTCACGGTCTTCTCGCCTGATCACTTTGCTCCCTTTCTTGTTGCATCATTAGGGAGGTAATTGTAGCAGACAGCAGGATGAACGGCTCCTGTGGCGTATCCCACACGAGCCGTTCACGTCTTTCTCCTGCAAATGCACTCAGCCTTTGAGAAGGGCTCCGATGAAGAACTTGATCATGGAGCCGCTCATAAGACCTTTGAGCGCGGATACGTCGGCGGGCTCCAGGAGGGCATCGAGTTTTGCTGTGCCGGGAATGCGCACATGGAGGATAAGCCCCTCCGCGCAACGCTCCGTGCTTATCTCAACCTGTTGCGTCACCTGCACACCGAGCTCGGGAACCTTAACGGTGCTGGTCAGCGGTTGTCCCTTGCCGCCCTTCAAGGCGATGGTAGCGAGCTCCTCCCCCTGTACTGTTAGGACCTTCATGATGGGCTCCTAACTCCAGTGATGGATAATGCCTGTGCCACCTTGCGGGTAGTTCCAGTCAATAGCGTCAACAGGGCAGACGTAACGGCACAAGCCGCACTCGCCACAATGGGTCATGCCATAGCTGCGCCAATCGGCAATCCCCTCGGGCGTCATCTCATACGAACCCGTTGGACACAGACGGTAGCAACGCCCGCAGCCATTGCATTTCTCCTGATCGATCTTGATGTGCTCCTCGGTCTTGGGGGTCTCGCTCATAACGAGGATGGGCTCAACTATTGCGCGTACCTTTGCTCCGGCAAGCTGGTTGCCATACAGAATGTCGGTGTTGTATCTTCTTCCCATGGTAACCTCCTTCTAGTCTTTGATCTTCTGCACGATATTGGTGATGTCCTTGAGCTTTGCAAGACCGTGCTCGGCTCCCTTTACCAGCGGTGCGAGCGGAGAGACCAGACCCACTGCCTTGGCCATGAACGGCGCAAACGGGGGACCGAAGGCGGGAAGAATCTCGCAGTAGGGATGGTTGGTGAACTTGAGGGCAACAGCGGCAGAGACAGCCTCATCGAGTGAGAGCCACAACTGCTTGAAGGTGCCATCGCGGAACATATAACACATCGGTGAGATGTCGTCGTCTCCAACGAAGCTATTCTTCCAGCCCTCCTCGTATCGGGCAAAGGCAGCTTCTGACCAGTCATTGTTCTCCTTCATCTCGGCAACCAGCTCAGCGAACAGGCGGCCTTGATATTGCGCGACATTAGCACCCCAGGATTCGACCGGATTGGCAAATCCGCCGGCATCGCCTATGAGCACGTAGCCGGGCAGGTAGCTGGACTCGAACTGATAACCCACGATGTCAAAGGTGTTGAGTGCGTGGAAGTTGACGTGGATGGGCTTTGCGCCCTCCAGCCAGTGCTTCTGGGTCTCAAGGAACCATTGCATACGCTGCCAGATATTGGTGTCGGCCTCTATCATCTCGGTGAGGTTGGAGTAGAGCACGACCTCGATGACGTTCTCGTCAGGGATGGCGTTGCAGTGCGCCGCATAGAAATCGGGGTTGCTCCCAAAGTACACGGGGGTCAAACCCCAGTCGTAGGTAGGCAGGCCTGAGGCACCAGTCCAAAAGCCAAAGCGCCTGCGGATCTCGTCAGCGGGAAGCTCGAAGATCATCTTGACGGCGAATTGGAACTTATCCTTGGGATAGCGCACCAGACCGGTCTTGCGCGCGAGATTGGAGTGCAGGCCCGAGGCATCGGCAACCGCCTTGCCGTATATCCGCTCGCCTTTGTCGGTGACGATGCCGATAACACGGGGCATGCCGCCGGGTATCGGTTTTTCCCAGATGACATCGTCAACACGGGTTGCATACAGGGGCTCGGCACCAGCATTGACCGCCTCTTGGGCGCACCAGGCATCGGCGACACTCCGATCGACGATAATCTGATGATCCATGACGGCTGAACCCACTCCGGCATGTACGCCATACTCCTTCTCATCGTTATCGATAGACCACTTGATGGCCAACGACGCGAATGATGAGGCGGTGTCGTGGATGGATGCGGCCTGGAAGCCAGGGAAAATCGATTCGGTCAGCTCGCGAAAGAGCACCGAGCCAGACATGTTCTTCTCACCAGGAACAGTCGCGCGCTCGACCAGCAGAACATCGAGACCCGCCTTTGCGGCTATGATCGCAGCGGAAGCTCCACCGGGACCAGCGCCTACGACAATCAGATCGTACGAATCCTTTTTGGGCATCATTGCCTCCTTCTCAACAACAATACGATGGTTCGGGTCTGCATAAGACACAGACCACCACGCTCCACTCCCCGGGCCGTATGCCCGCGAAAGTCCAACCGATCGAGGTTGGTGCCGCCCGGTTGTCCATCCCGTGGTCTGCTCAGAACCGTAAGATGCCTGACGGACAGTGCATTGTGTAAGCAGGTGACAACTGCCACGCTCTTGAAATGAGTATCGCGCCCACAGACCGCATTTGTAAAGTCACAGATTCTGATTGTTGTTACCCTTGTGCATAAAGCCGCCCAGAAGCCCGTTGCCCCCAAGAAAACAAGCGCTCGGAGTCTGAATCAGACCGCGTTCAGACCGTCGAGGGTCTGGGAGAGCTTCCTGCCGGCAGCTGTTCGGTCAAACTTGAGAGGATGTGAGATGACCTCGCAGGGTCCTTTTTCGCCCTGTGATAAGGGCCCGCTGCAGATGATGGCCGCAAACGCGCGGGTAGCCTTGTGCATCAGCACAAAGAGCTCGTCGATGGAGGCGTTGTTCTTGCCCAGGAGCCAATCAGCCAGGATGCGCCGCGTGGTGTCTGCAGCGATAGCCGCCATGAAATCCACGGTCTTCTCGTCCAGAAGAACAGGGGCTATTGTTTCTTTGCAGGTGTTGGTGATCACCACCTCAAGCAGGGTGCAGAAGTAGCGACCAAAGGAGTTCTGCGACATATCCTGCAGGGCATGCCCATAGAATTGCCGATCCTTCTCGAAGTAATGACCGATCGCCTCAGCCGCCTTCCAGCCACCGTCGAGCAAGAACTCAGTCTGGTTCTCGATGAACTCGGTGTAGCAGATCCAGTTAACCAGGTTGTATTTGTCCGCAAAATGGTGATAGAAGGTCTTGCGACTCATTCCCGCGAGCTCACAGAGCTCGCGCACGGTGACCTTTTGCAAGGGCTGTGTGCGCAGCAGCTCGCGTAGCGCCTCAGCAAGGACCTGCTTGGTGTCGTCTGCCTGGTTCATGGCCCTCCCTGCTCGCTTCTTGTCCACGGTGCCGCCGCGGTTTTCTCGACAAAGGCTATCAACTCCTGCTGCGAGTGGACGCCCATCTTGTGATAGATACTCATAACGTGGGCGTTCACAGTGCCCTGTGCCAGATACAGCTCCTTTTGGATGCGCGGCTGACTGTGTCCGCGGGCGGCG
>JAITTM010000193.1 GCA_031286975.1 Coriobacteriales bacterium | reverse complement strand
ATAGGACGAGAGGGCGGCTCATGCCAGGGCGCTCGGATCTACCTCACTCAGATAGTCATTCAGACCACGTGTTGCAAGATAGCTACAGGGCACTAACCAAAGATCAAGGGGATTGCCATTCTGAAGATGAAGGATGTTGCGAGCATCAATAGGCCGGTGGTGAAGATGAGGGCTCCATTGCGCAGACGCAAGGATAAGTGCTTCTGTCTGCCGTGCAGTGCTGTGAAGTAACCAAAGAGAAGCATGAGAACCGAGAGGCAGGAGGTCAAGATTGGAGCCCAGGTGTGATGGATGCCCGTTGGGTTGCCTTCAAGCCCAAACAGTCGGCCGCAGAATTCAACGGACACAGCCACAACGATCAGCACGATCCAGAGCGGGGCAAGCCAAGCAGGTGCGGCAGTTGGCACGTCCTTCTCCGCAGAGAAGGGAAAACCATCCCATACCGTCAGGAAGGTGACGAGGTAGTATACGGCAGAAAGCAACAGGGCGCTTCCAAGACCTGTGTAGAAGAAAGCGATGATGGGATCCGGCACCAGACCAGAAAGACGCACCGCAACGCCCAGGCCAATCATGACCGCCATGATGATGTAGGAGCCTGCGTCGAAGAACCTGAGAATGGAGGTGAGCTGCTCCGTGTAGCCGAGGATGCGCTTTTTGTGTTTGCGCGAGACCATGAGAAACATCACGGCAAAGAACATAAAGACGATGAGCAGGCCGATGAGCATATCGTTTGTCCAGGATGCCTGCGAGGCCGCGATGCCCGTGCTCGTTACCGCTGCACCGGCAATAAGCCAGGCAGCACCGGCGATCAGGAGCAGTATTTTTGTAGGAATTCCAAGCATGCGTCAAGTGTACCCTACTGTGTGTCTGCGGGAATACACTCAGAGGATTACTTTTGGGCAAAATGGCAGAATCGCTCTGTTTTCGGTGGCAGTTTTCAGTGGCTGCTCGTTGTGTGGCTCGCGCCTTAGCGGTTGAAGTTGTAGAGAAAATCGAGGGATCTCATCGTGGGGAGCAGGTGGGCTCGCATCCAGTCACGGGCGAAATCGAGCATTGCTGTGCCTATGGTGGCATATTCCTCGGTCACGTAGTGCTCGAGGTCGACATAGCGGCTGCCTAAAAGCGTCTGTATCCAGGTGATCCGTTGCGTGTCGAAGCTGCGTCTATCGGTGCTGGTGTCCTGCCGCGCGCAGACGCTACACAGGAGTCCTCCCTGCTGGATCGAGAGCGCGACGGTCCTGTTCTTCTCCAAAACGAGGGCACTGCCGCAATTCGCGCAGGAATCCAAGGCAGGACGGTAGCCCAATTGCGCCAATACCTTGAGAATCGTGGCCGCCACGATGAGCGGTATCCCCTCGTGTGGCACGGCTCCCAGGCAGCGCAGCGCCTCGACACTCAGGGGAAACAAGCGCGCCTCAACCTCGCTGTCGCGTGTCACCTTCTCAAGGAGTTCAACCAGCACGGCTGCTCCGGCAGAGTGTTCGACGTCCGCGCGGCAGCCCTCATTGGCGCAAAGCATCTGAGCCTCGGTCACGATATCGAGGTTCTTGCCCCCGTGCAGCAACACGCTGGCGACACCATACAGCTCAAGGTGGGTCGCCAGGCGCGAACCTGGCTTGCGGGCGCCCTTTGCCACAGCGCGTATCTGCGCGCCCTCGCGCGAGAGCAAGGTGAGGATAAGGTCGGTCTCGCCGAGCTTTGTCTTCTTGAGCACCAGCACCTCAGCCGGATACGATGCCATCAGGCGCCTTCTCCGTAGCCGAAGCGGCGTATCTGGTTGGCATCCTTGCGCCAGGCTTTGCGCACCTTGACCCGCAGATCGAGATAGACGCGTGCTGCCAGGAAGTGCGCCAGATCCTGGCGTGCCAGGGTGCCGATCGTCTTGATCTTCTCGCCACCCTTACCGATGATGATGCCTTTTTGGGAATCGCGCTCGACATAGATGGTGGCATAGGCGGAGTAGAGGTTCTTTTTGGGGTCGTATTCGAGCTCCTCCAGGGCGACACCCACGGCATGGGGCACCTCGTCGAAGGTGTGGGTCAGTATCTTCTCGCGGATGAACTCGGCGATAACCACCTCGAGGGGTTGGTCGGTGCTGGTGCCCTGTGGAAACCAGCGCGGACCTGGCGGCAGATAGGCGGTCACCGTGGACACGAAGGCATCGATATTAACGCCGTCAAGGGCACTGAGCACCACAACATCGTCGAAGATAAGCTTCTGCGTCGCTCGCTCGATCTGTGCCTCAATCTGCCCTGGCTGGGCGAGGTCTGCCTTTGAGATGACCAGAACCTTTTTGGCGCGGCTGTTCTTGACCAGATCAGCAACCCACACATCCCCCGTGCCAAAGGGCTTGCTCACGTCGATAAGAAGTGCGACGACATCCACCGATTCGAGCGCCTTGACGGCGGAGTGGTTGAGCTCTTCTCCCAAGGCATCGATGGGCTTGTGGATGCCTGGCGTATCGACGAGCACCAGTTGGAAGGCGGCAGTATCGAGCACGGCCCTGAAGCGATGCCGCGTGGTCTGTGGCGTATTGGAGGTAATGGCGATCTTCTTGCCTACAATCGCGTTGATGAGGGTCGACTTGCCCGCGTTAGGGCGCCCCACCAAGGTGACGAATCCGCTCCTGAAGCCCCCGCCCTGCTCCGCCATCCCGGTCATGCCCTAGCCCACCAATCGCAGCAATGCGGAGCCGTAGATCAGGACTCCGCTTATAACGGAGACGATGGCCAGTATCAAGACCATGCCAGCTCCTACGTCCTTTGCGACCTTTGCCAGCGGATGGAACTCGGGAGAAAGCAGGTCGACGATGGCCTCGATGGCAGTATTGAGCATCTCGCCGGTGAAGACGAGTCCGATAAGGATGATGATAACCGCCCACTCGAACACCGTGAGCTGCAGGAAGGCTGAGGCAAACAGGGCAAGCGCGGCAATGGCCAGATGCACCTTCATGTTGCGCTGCGAACGGATGGTGTAGCCTATGCCTGCAAAGGCGTACTTGAAGGTTTGCGCCATATTCGAGCGATGCGTATGCTCGGGTGCCTGCCGGCTCTTTTTGCTTGCGCTCACTGCGGCTCCTGACTGTGCGGGGTCTTGCTCCACAGGGCAAGCAAGGCGCTCTCACGGGACTCCATGGCCTCCGCCTCATCGTTTTGGTCATGGTCGTAGCCTAACAGGTGCAGGATACCGTGCACGAGGATGAGGTCCATCTCGGCCGCGAAGTTGGAGTTGAAATCCCGTGCGTGCTCATCGGCGACCTCGGGCGCGATAATCACATCGCCGAGCAGAAGCGTCTCAAGCGCGGGGCCCAGCGCGTGCTCATAGGCGCTGTCGCATTCAAACGACAGCACATCGGTTGCCGCGTCCTTGGCGCGATAGACCCGATTGAGCTCGCGTATCTCATCCTTGGTTACCAGCGAGATCGACAGCTCGGTGTTGGGGGGAGCGCTCTCGTGCTCAAGCACGAAGTGAGCCAAGGCCTCCAGTTGGTCAAGCGGCAGGTCGCGCTCGCTCCTGTTATCGATGGCTATCAGCATCCTGCATCTACCCCCGTTGCTCGTATACGTCATATGCGGCCACGATGCGCTGCACCAGCGAATGGCGCACCACATCCTTGCCCGTCAGATCCACAAACGCGATGTCCTTGACGCCCTCGAGAATCTGTCGCACACTTTTGAGACCCGAGACCCGTTTGGGCAGATCAAGTTGCGTCACATCGCCGGTAACGACCATCTTGGAGCCAAAACCCAGGCGCGTGAGGAACATCTTCATCTGGTCAGGCGTGGTGTTCTGCGCCTCATCCAAGATGATGAAGCTGTCGTTGAGGGTGCGCCCCCGCATGAACGCCAGAGGCGCGATCTCGATCACGCCTTGCTCAATGAGCTGATTGCCGCGCTCCATATCCGTCATATCGAACAGGGCGTCATATAGTGGCCGGATATACGGATCGATCTTCTCATTCAAGGTACCGGGGAGAAACCCGAGCGACTCCCCCGCCTCGACCACTGGTCGCGTCAGTATGACACGACCGACCTCTTTGCGCTTGAGTGCGGCAACCGCCATCGCCATGGCCAGATAGGTCTTGCCCGTACCCGCGGGGCCGATGCCAAAGGTCACCGTGTTGCTGCGGATAGCATCGACATAGCGCTTCTGACCCCCGGTTTTTGCGCGGATCGCCTTGCCGCGATAGGTCAAAAGGATGTCCTCGCGCAGGATGGCAGGGGCGAACTCCCCGTTGCGGATAAGGTCGATGGATTGCGCGAGTGTGTCCAAGGTGAGCTCGTTGCCCGCCTCAACCACTTTTATCATGTCGGAGAACAGCGCGGTGAGCATCTGTATCTCAAGGGCATCGCCGCTGATGTCTATCCTGCTGCCACGCAAGGTGATCTTGGCGTCGAAACGCTCCTCTATCGAGCGGATGATCTCGTCATTGACACCCACAAGACGTGCGACGTCGAGCGTGTCAGGAATGGTGAGTGCTACCTGCGCAAAATCCAAAGGGGCTCCATTCAGTCGATGGGGGCGATAATGCTGCCGTGGATAAGAGTAGCACGGTAGCCGGTAAACTGCATCCGCACAAGGCTGCCAGGTTCACAGGATCCCGGAACTTCGACCTTGAGATAGCTTTCAGAGGTGCCCTGTGTACGCTTCTCGACAATCACGAGCTCCTGGGTGCCAACGCGCGTCTGCAAATCGCGCTCCTGAAGCTGCGCGGAAAGCTCACGCAGTAGGCGCGAGCGCGCGGCCTTGAGCTCCGGCGATACCTGCAGGGGCATACAGGCAGCAGGGGTACCGGTACGCTTGGAGTAGCGAAAGACGTGGAGCCTTGAAAAGCCGATGCGCTGACAGAAGGCGTAGCTCTGTTCAAAATCGGCGGTGGTCTCGCCAGGAAAGCCCACGATGACATCGGTGGTGAGGGCGACCTGGGGCAGGGCTTTGCGTAGAGCCTGGACCCGCTCGCTGAAAAAGGCCGTGTCATAGAGGCGACCCATGGCGCGCAAGGTGCTGTCGCAGCCGGATTGCAGCGGCAGATGCAGATGGGCGCACAGGCGCCCCTCTGAGCAGGCTATCGTAGCGATGAGCGCATCAGAGAGGTCGGGTGGCTCCAGCGATGAGAGCCGATAGCGGGTTTTTGCCGTCTGCTGGAGCAGGGTTTGCAAAAGCTCTACCAGATCCACACCCGCACTGCTGTAGGAGCCAAGGTTCACCCCCGTCAGCACGATCTCACGCACTCCCCCGCTTTCGGCCGCCTGTGCCTGGGCGAGCAGATCTGTCAGCGCAACAGATCTGGCGGTGCCGCGTGCCCTGTTGACGATACAGTAGCTGCAGCGATTATCGCAGCCGTCCTGGATCTTGATGCCCATCCGTGTGGGAAAGGCATCCCCCGTGCGTAGCGGCTTTGAGGCCGGGAGCCCTGCTTGCGGAGGCGAGCAGAGCGCAAGCGCCCGATCTGTCGCCGCCGGTTTATCGGGCAGGACCAGCACGCGCTTATCCAACTCAGCATACGCCTGCGGGTCGATCATCGCGGCGCAACCGGTGACGATGACCCACGGCTGCCCTGCCGCGCGCAGTGCCTGTCGCACCGCTTTGCGCGCCTTGGTGTCGGCCTCAGCAGTGACCGTGCAGGTGTTGATGAGCACCACAGCAGCCTCATCGAGTGAGGTTTGCGTAGCGCCTGCGGCAATAAGGCTTGCCGCCATGGTATCAGACTCGACACGGTTGACCTTGCAGCCGAGATTATGGACAAAAAAGCCGCTGCTCATGCTCTGTTACCCAAGCCGCCCAGCTCATGAAGCAGCAGTGCCGAGGCAACGAGTCCCGCGGTTTCGGTGCGTAGTATCGTAGGGCCAAGAGAGACAACCAGGGCTCCCGCAGCTCGCAGCCGCTCCACCTCAGATCCCGAGAAGCCCCCCTCGGGGCCGATGTACAACGCGATATGGGGCAGCGGCTTGTTGCTGCGGGATCTGATGGCTTCGACTGCCGTGTGCAAAGAGGCCTCGGAGCTCTCCTCCCAGGCACAGATGATGCCGTCGCAGTCAGCACAGGCAGCCAGCGAGCCCTCCAGATCGACCGGCAACGTCAGCTGTGGCACAGCGTTGCGACCTGCCTGCTCCGCCGCCGAGCGCGCGATCCTGTGCCAACGATCCCGTTTTTTGCGTGCGTCGTCCTGCCCCAGACGAACAATCACGCGCTCACTCAGCAAGGGGATGATGCGCGTGACACCGATCTCGGTTGTCTGGCGGATGGCCTGCTCCATGCGCTCGCCTTTGGACACGCCCTGCACCAAGGTGAGCGGGGGGCCAGCGGGTGACGGGGCTCGCGCGATAAACTGGGTCGCCACAGCCTGCTCGGCAGCAAGCAACTCAACAAACGCGAACTCAAGCGCGACATTGCCCTGGTCGACAAGCACGAAATGCTCATCCGCCTGCAGGCGCCTTGTTCTCATATGCTGGTAGACGGAGGCAGGAAGAGGGATAACGCACTCATCGCCAGCCGCGGCAGAGGGATGCAGAAAGGCAGCGTCTATGAAGAACCGCGGAAGCGACATGGCATCACGGGTACTTATGACAATACGTCGATGATGCGCTGCATGGTGCTCTTCTTGCCGGTTATCACATCGCCCATCTCTTCTGCCAGCTCTTCAAGTAGTTCCTGCTGTCGCTTGGTGAGATTCTTTGGTACCGTGACGGTGACGTGTGCATAGAGATCCCCGCGCGATTCGCGCTTGAAGATGGGCATACCCTTGCCCTTGACCTTGATCACCTGGTCGTTCTGGCAGCCGGCGGGAATAGGAACCTCGACCTTCTCCTTAGGGAGAATACCATCTATCTTGACGGTCGAACCCAAAGAGGCCTGTGCAATCGATGCCTGTACGCGCAGATGGAGGCTGTCACCGTCGCGCTGGAAGGTCGTGTGCGGATCGATGCGTACGGTTACGATAAGGTCGCCGGCTACGGCTCCGTGCATACCTGCCTCGCCATAACCCGAGAGCCGCAGTTGCTGGCTGTCGCGAATGCCATGCGGCACCTCGATGGTGACATGCTGGCGGTCGGGCAAACGGCCCTGACCCTCGCAGTCCGGACAGGGGATGTCGATGGTTTTGCCGGTGCCGCCGCACTCGTGACAGGTGGTCTGTGTCTGCATATCGCCCAAAAACGTGCGCTGTATGCTGATGACGCGACCAGTACCATGGCAGTTCTCGCATTCGACGGTCTGGCCGCCCTCGCCCACACCGGTGCCATGGCAGGTCTCGCAGGGCGCCAACCGATCGTAGACGATCTCCTTCTTGACGCCAGTGGCGACCTCCTCAAGCGTCAGACGCAGGCCGACGCCCATGTCGCGACCTTCTTTGCGCACGGCGGCACGCCCCTGTGCCGCTCCGCCAAAGAACTGGCTGAACAGGTCGCCCATCCCAAAGCCGCCACCAAACAGATCGCTGAAATCGACATACTGGTGGCTTCCGCCGCCGCCCATGTTACCAACCGTACCAAAACGGTCATACTGCGCGCGCTTATTGGTATCGGACAATACATCGTAGGCCTCATTGAGCGCCTTGAAGCGCTCCTCGGCATCAGGGGCCTTGTTGACATCGGGGTGGAGTTCGCGCGCCTTCTTATAGAACGCCTTTTTTATCTCCGTATCCGATGCCTCTTTAGCAACGCCCAGCACTTCATAATAATCTACAGCCACGTACTATCCTTCCTGGTTCCAACCGAATACATAGTGCCTCAGTTGTACATCGTCTCAAGAACATGCGAGGTAGAGCAGACTGCTCTGATAGCCTTGCGATAATCCATGCGTGTGGGCCCAAAGAGAGCCACTACCCCATCGCGTCTCATGCGTCCATAGCAGGCGGCGACCATGGAGAAATTCGTCTCCTGCGTGTCACGACTTTCTCCCCCGATCATGATGCGCAGGCCACTGGAATCAAAGGTCGACTCAAGCAGGCGCACCAAGGCCGTACTGCTTTCGAGCAGCTGCATGAGGGGAATGGCCAAGGACGCGTCGTGGAACTCCGGCTGTGCCAGCACGCGAGGCATCCCCTTGCGATAGAGCGTCGCACTCACGCGCGGTGCCCAGACAACGGCAAGGCAGTCTGTTGAATCCGAAAGCTGCTGCGAGAGCGCGTCGAGCGAGAGGACGGGCTCTGTGCGGCTGTGCCCGTCCTGCGCCGGGTGCGAAGCAGGGATCCCTCCCCACAGCGAGCGTTGCACCTCGGGACAAAGCAGCAGCGTATTGACATAGATCCGGTAGCCCGCTCCTGTGGGTATCCTGCCTGCGGAGACATGGGGCGAGACAACGTAGCCATTCTCCTCCAGAGCCATGAGCTCATTGCGAACGGTGGCAGGTGAGATGCCCAGGGTGTAGCGCTGAGTGAGCGTTGCAGAGCCAACGGGCACCGCGCTGGCGACATATTCGTCAACCAGAGCATGGAGCACTTTTTGGCGCCGATCTGAGAGCATGTGTTTTTTCACCCTTATCCCTGCATGGAACAACAATTCGTACATGGTAGCAGTCTACCTCGATGATTGCTAACAAGCAGTCTTTTTGTAAGAGAAACGTCATTGAGTCTGGCTGACTGAATCCCAGATAAGACCGTACATCCGATTGCCCAAGAGCCACCCCCGCTGTGTGGGCTGGTAGCGCCCCTCCCGCAACGTTGCCAGCCCCTGCTCCTGCAATTGGGAGAAGACCGTGGCAATCCCCGGTATGAGAGCGCATGCCGCAATGATCTGCTCCGTGCTCACGCCACGGGCCATGCGCATGCCCAGCATAAGATCCTCGGCGCAGGCCTGCACCGCCGTGAGTCGCTCGATCACCGTTCCGTCAAGGAGTCGCTGCCGCCCCTCGGCTGTCATGCGCATGCTGGCGGCACCCCGTCCAAGCCCCAGATAGGGCAAACCCGTCCAGTAGGCCGTGTTGTGCCTGCTGGCAAAGCCCGGCATCGCATAGGAGGCGACCTCATAACGCTCAAAGCCTGTGGCGGCGAGGGTCTCTGCCGCCTGCTCCATCAGCTCGGCCTGCAGGTCATCGTCCGGCGGGCACAGCTCACCCTGCTCAAACCTGCGTCCAAAGGAGCTGTCCTCCTCGATGGTCAGGGGATAGACGCTGATATGTGCAACGGCGAGCCCAATCGCGGTTGCAAGCGAGTCCTGCCAGGATGCGACCGTCTGCCCGGGAATCCCACACATAAGGTCAACCGAGACATTCTCGCAACGCTCCTGAATGGCCCGAATGGCGTCGCGCGCTGCTTCTGCGTTGTGGACGCGTCCTAAGGCTGCAAGCTCGGTGTCCTGAAAGCTTTGCACACCCAGCGAGAAGCGGTTCACTCCCAACGCATAGAGGTCGCGCACGAGCGCAGGCGTCAGGGATTCGGGGTTCGCCTCAAGGGTGAACTCTGTGTCATCATGCAGATGCAGGCTAAGCGAGAGCGTATAGACGAGGCTGGTCAGCCGCTTGAGCCCCGCATGCGACGGCGTGCCCCCACCGATGTAGACGCTTTGGATGCTACCGAGCAAACCTTCACGCGTGGCCTCTCTTATCGCACGGATAAGCCCCTCAAAATAATCGTCGATACGCGCGTCATCAGGTGGCAGTGCCTCCGTAGTAAAATCGCAATACGCGCAGCGCTGCCTGCAAAACGGTATATGGATATAGAGCGCTTTATAAGGATCAAGCATCATCGTTGTTTCACTATCTGGGAGAACAGCGTCTCGTAGTCTTCCACTGTTGTGCAGCTGTGGACGGCGCGACGGATTGCGCTGGCATTTGCGGTGCCCTTGAAATACCACGACACGTGGCGACGCATCGATGTCAGCTTTGCGGGGTAGCTTTGAGCAACGCCAAGAACATGCCGTCTTGCAAGCTCTGTTCGCTCTTGGAGCGTAGGGACGGCAACCGCAGTCGCTGCATCACCGGCAAGGAGTGCTGCCGCCTGCCTGAACAACCAGGGATTGCCCTGCGCACCGCGTGCCAGCATGACGGCATCAGCCCCCTGCTCAGAGAGAAAGCTCGCGACATCATGTGCAGTGAACACATCGCCACTTGCGATGACCGGGATATCGACAGCCGCCTTTACCCGCCCGACCACCGAGCGGTCGCTTCTGCCCTGGTAGAACTGCTGCGCCGTACGTCCGTGCACGGCAAGTGCCGCGACTCCGCAGTCCTGCACCATGCGCGCGAACGTAACCGCGCTGTCATCACCAAGCGCATATCCCTTGCGAAACTTCACGGTCACGGGTAGCTCAACGGCCTTTGCAACAGCGCTCAGAATGGCCCGCGCCCGCTCGGGCTCCCGCATAAGGGCAGCACCTTCTCCCTTGCCTGCGACCTTGCGGGCGGGACAACCCATGTTGATGTCGATAAGGGCGAGGCCTTCGCCCAAACGCTGCTCGACCTCTGCCGCCTGGCGTGCCATGACCTGCGGCTCAGAGCCGAAGAGCTGGACTGCCACGGGTTTCTCGCCGTCTTCAAGGGTAAGCATCTCAAAGGTTCGGGCATTACCGTGGCTCATGCCCTTGGCTGAGATCATCTCGGTGTAGGTGAGCCCCGCGCCCATCTTCTTGCAGATGAGACGGAATACGGGGTCGTTGACACCCGCCATCGGTGCCAGGAGCAGCGGGTTTGCGGCAAAGCGTTCTTTGAGTAAGCTGTGCGTCTCCATACCGCTACAAGCTATTCATCGACCTTGAGGATCGCCATGAAGGCCTCTTGCGGAACCTCGACGCTGCCGATGTTCTTCATGCGTTTCTTGCCAGCCTTTTGCTTCTCGAGCAGTTTGCGCTTGCGGGTGATGTCGCCGCCGTAACATTTGGCCAGCACGTCTTTGCGGAGAGCTTTCACGGTTTCACGGGCGATGACCTGACTGCCTATAGCGCCCTGGATGGGGATTTTGAATTGCTGCCGGGGGATTTCGTCCCGCAGGCGTTCACAGACTATGCGGGCCCGGTCGTAGGCATTGTCACGGAACACCAGTTGGGAAAGGGCGTCCACCGCCTTGCCGTTGAGGAGGATGTCCAGCTTCGCCAGTTCCGTGGACTTGTAACCGGTAATATCATAATCAAAGGAAGCGTAACCCCGGCTTATGCTTTTCAGGCGGTCGTAAAAATCAAAAAGCACTTCCGAAAGGGGCATATCGTACACCAGTTCCACCCGTTTTTCATCCAGGTAGGTCATGTTGGTTTGCACTCCCCGCTTTTCCAGGCACAAGGTCATGATGTTCCCAAGAAAATCTTTGGGGGTGATCACCGCAGCGCGGATATAAGGTTCTTCGGCGCTTTCGATGCGGCCCTCGTCGGGGTACTCCGTGGGGTTGTCCACCATGACTTCTTCCACTGCGCCGCCTGCCACCCCCTTGAGATGCAGACGGTATTTTACCGAAGGGGCGGTGAAGATCACGGCCTGGTTGAATTCCCGTTCCAGCCGTTCCTGAATAACCTCCAGATGGAGGAGGCCCAAAAAGCCGCAGCGGAAACCAAAGCCCAAGGCGGCGGAAGAATCTTTTTCATAGACCAGGGAGGCGTCGTTGAGTTTCAATTTTTCAAGACTCGTTTTGAGTTCTTCGTAATCGTTGGAGTCCACAGGGTATATCGAGGAAAAAACCACGGGTTTTATTTCCCGGAAACCGGGCAGGGCTTTTTCCGTGGGGTTGTCGGCGCCGGTAACGGTATCTCCCACCCGCACGTCGCTTACGGTTTTGACTCCGGCGATAATGTAACCGACATTTCCGGCGGATAGTTCACCGGTTTCAACCAGGGCAAGTTTAAAGACCCCCACGGTTTCCACTTCGTATTCACTGCCGTTGGACATGAATCGTATCTTCAGCCCCTTTTGGAACTTCCCGTCAAAGATGCGCACGTGAACCACCACGCCCCGGTAGGGATCATAGTGGCAGTCAAAAATGAGGGCGGTTAAAGCACCGGAGGAATCGCCCGAAGGAGGCGGAACCAATTCAACAATGGCCTCAAAGAGTTCATCCACCCCCGTGCCCTGCCGGGCGGACACGAGCAGGGCGGTTGAAGAATCAAGTCCCAGGTCTTTGTCGATCTGCCGTTTTGCCATGGGAATATCCGCGGAGTGCATATCAATTTTGTTGATTACCGGGATGATTTCCAGATTATGCTCCAGCGCCAGGTACATGTTGGAGAGGGTCTGGGCCTGCACGCCCTGGGTGGCGTCCACCAATAGCAGGGCGCCTTCGCAGGAATTGATGGCCCGGCTTACCTCATAGGTAAAGTCAACATGGCCGGGTGTGTCTACCAGGTTGAGTTCGTATTCACGGCCGTCTTTTGCCATGTAGGGAATGGTAACGGCCTGGCTTTTGATGGTAATGCCCCGCTCCCGCTCGATGTCCATGTTGTCCAGTATCTGATCCTGAAAATCCCGGTCTTCCACAAGGCGGCCCTTCTGGATAAGCCTGTCCGCCAGAGTGGATTTACCGTGATCGATATGGGCGATAATACAAAAATTGCGGATGTAGGCGGTTTCTGACATGCGTTGATTTAAACCTTATTCCTTTTATTCTACTGCATCAAAAAGAAAGAGACTGCTTGCATATT